>NZ_JAJAFX010000047.1:0-38906 GCF_025384845.1 Photorhabdus temperata
GCGAGCTTGGTGTTGGCGTTATTGTTTGCCGTATTTGCTAAGTCATAAGCGTATTTTACGGCCCTAGGAGTAGCAGCAAGCCTTTCACTGGTGCTATCTGTAGCGTTACTTAATTGTATTATGCCTTTTTCTGTGAGTGTGGCGTCACGGACTTCCGGCAGGGCATTTTTAATTGCTAATGCCAAATTACTTTTCAGAGCGTCGATATTCCCATTATCCAGAACATCATTGCCAGATTCTTTTGCGATAAAATCAGCAAGAATATGCGTAATAATAGATGATTGCCGCCAGGCTTTATTTAATTCGCGGGACTTGGCAACACCCGCGCTAAACCCATTTACTCTCGCTGCTAACGCTGCGTACTCGTCATTTGACAATACGTTAGCGCCCTCCGCCATGCCGAAGGTTAAAAACTCATTCTTAGCCATTAATTTTACTCTTAATTTAATAGAATGGACCAACCGCCTGCATCAAATCCGGCGATATATTTACTGTCTGAATCAAATCCGAAAATAACTCCTTTATTTTCAGAGTTGGTATAATTATTAACTCTGACTGCTCCGGGTTTAATATTTAAATATCCTTGCTGAATAACCGCTTTAACAACTTCTGGCACGACACCGCCAGTAACATAAACATCCATCGTCATGTCTTGGTTATCAACGAAAAATATTAATACAGATTCGTCGGGAATTACTCCCTGATAAATCTCAGCTAGCATTTCATTCGTACCATCCCAGTGATTCGCTCGAATTTTTGTGCGCAATATGGTTCGGTAAGTTTCATCATCAAGCTCTGTAAAGCCGGAATCAGAGTCATATTGCCGTTTCCAGCTCCCTTCATCTAGCCCCACGCCTTCCGTATCGAGCGCAAAATACACCCCGACAATCGGCGTTTTGACATACCGAGATATGCCAATCCACTCTCCTACTGCGTCTAGTTGAACCCCAACCGCCTCATCAATTGAGAATTGGGTATTCAAAAGACCTGCAACAGTAGCAATATTAGATAGTGGCCGGGTAATTAAATCGATGTGAGTAACAAATTTATTTGCCGTTCTATGCTGAGGGGTAATCAGTGATAAATAATCTCTCATCGTCACCTCGCGATTAGCTTAATATGCTCTGGCTTACATGTAACCGCTTCATCAAATATAACAATTAAATTGCTCGGTGATACCTCATCCTCTGACCTGCCTATTTGAATTTCAAAAATGTCATAAGTTAAGCCTTCTTCATCACGTAAATTTGCAGGAGAAAATAAACGGCTTAAATAAACGTTATCACCAATTAACTGAGCATCGATATAACTTGCGATTGCTGCACGAATTCTATCGCCTACCAGCGTTGTATATCCCTCAAATGCCGTCAAGGTTATCTCAACGAATACCGGCACGTCTTTCGGGCGTGAAAAGTGAATCGGGTGCAGAATGCTATAGCTATCGGCTATCTTAATTTCAGTATCGCCAAAGGTTCCTGCTCCCGGTCCTTTCTTTGTCTCTATGGTCTTCGCTATCAGTTTCGCATCACCACCATCAACTATCATTGCAATCGAATGCGGCGGAATGCCGTTGTTGTCCGTCACATTAGTGTCATTCTCAAACCCACGCCGACGAACGACACCCGGTATCAAGCTGATGGCGCCCTGAATTCCGTCTAACACAGTCCGAGATGGCAACGCTACAGATTTACGTTGCCGTTCTCGCAAGGCGGCATCCAATTCGATGGGCTGGCCTGTAGCTGCTGCGGCTAAATTAGTTACGCTTTGCCAGCCCTGCGTCGGGGTTCCGATGATAGTAACGTCTCCCGGCAATGCGGTTATCTTACCTTTAGTCTGACAAGTCGCTGTTGCTATTACGTACCCATGCAGACCTATCGAAACCGTATCAGGAAGAGTCCAGGCATAACCTTGTTTGTCTCGCACAATGCCATTTTTTACCGTAGTACCGACAGCACCAATTAATTTGACATCAACAGTTGAATAAGTAGAAGTATGCCGCGCTATCCCATTGATTTTGACGTTGTTAGACAGCGCTGCGCCGGTTGCTGTTGCCGGACTAAACGAGTTATAAGCCGCTATGACGGCATTATTCGCATCGTGTATTGCTAACGCGTAAATTGCTAGCATCTGCCCGTCTTTGCTATCGGGTTCCAAGTAAGCATCGGTACCGTATATCTGACGAGCAAATTCCGTAATTTTATTCAGAATGGTCTGGTAATCAGGCGCACTGATGCCTGAAGCTGTCACAGTTGCGGCCAGCCTTAACGTATCTAGATTTAACATTATGCCTCGCTTGTTACCGTGATTTGTCCGTAGAGGGTGTCAATAGTGGCGGTGAATGTCAGGCGGCGTGTCGTGCCATCATTACGGGTATCAAAAGAAAGAATCGATTTAACGCCCTGGGTTTTTAGAATACGGTCCCGAACGGCAAGGATATAAACATCAGATCGCTGTTTTCCAAGCACTGACTGAACATAGGGTGTACCCTCTTTCATATCTAGAAACCAATCCCCACGCCATAGTGCAAGCCGGGTTTTTACTGCCAGCGCAACGGCTTCGGGCGAATTCGTCAGAAACGTATGGTCTCCCTGTCCGAAACTGTAATCACCGCTCTCGTCTTCACGTCGATATCTCACTGGGGACCTCCCGTCTTGCTGCCGCCCGATTGCACGCCACCGTGCGTATGGTTCATCAGGCTTATGCCACCCGCGGTCAGATCGTTGTTCACCGCGACCGGGCCTTGCATCGTTGCCGTTCCGCCACCCGCACCCATCCCCTGCGATAAGTTGCCGTTAATGGTGACGTTACCGTTCAGAGTGATTTCAGGTGAGGTGATTTCAGTACCGCCATGTGCAGTGGCAATGAGTTTTGCCGGTGTGACCACAGTGACATTATGACTGCCGGGATCGAGTTCGATATACGCCGCGCCGTCATCACTTCTCAGTTGCGCGGTGCTTGTGCTGATACCCGGTATTCTCTTTGACTGTGATTGTGGGCCAACAATAGCAAAGGCATCAGATAAATCATGTTGCCGCTGGTCTGCCGGTTCTTGTACGCCGCCAGATTGCCACCAGAAATCAATGCAGCGATCAGCAAATATAACCAGGCATTCATCACCCGCTTTTACCGGGAACGTTAGCGTCACGCCACCGCCTCTTGGAAATATAACGGGTACATCCACCAGCAGGGGTAAGGATACGGAAGTGGTTTTCCCTTCCGGGTCAGCAATACCACTTTTAATCGCAGGCTGAACAACACACGTTGCCGCCTCAGCATTAAACGATTGAATAATGCCCGGCATGGCAACTCTAAGCTGAGAAGAGAGAGAACGATTTGTGGCTTTCAATGTTTCTGATAAATCGCCGGTTCTTGATTCGGTTAAGACTGGCATGGGGAAACTCCATAATAAAAAACCTGCCAGAGCAGGTTATGAATTCATTTCTTCATAAAACTGATCATCAATGTAACCACCCCAAAATTCCACTCCGTCTTTTTTTATAAAAATGCAATCTTCCCCGCAAGGGTGTCGCGCATCAATACGTATCGCGCTCCTAGACACTTTATGCTTTTTCATTAAATAGGAAACTTCGGATGGAAAATTATTTGAGGCATCGCAACTGGTATAATCGGCACCAATCTGCCTTATTTCTTGCTTTGTCAACTTAACCAATGGGTGACCTCACAATAAAAAAACCGCAGTTAAGCGGTTTAGTAAATAATAGGATTGTTAAATTAAATCCAGTGAAATCCTTTAGCCATTAAACCAGCTAATCCAAGAGCCACGGCAATTATCGCACCAAATAACAGGCGGAAGTCTGAACGTGCGTCTTTTCTCATTTCTCGTACGTCAGTTTTTACTTCATCTATAGATTTTTTGATATGCTCAACGTCTGATTCGAGACGAGCTACACGGGCCTCCATATCTCCACCTCCACCGTTTCCACCACCCTGTTTGAATGATGAACCATTATCATGTGAATGTCTACGCGAAACACGATCAGCTAACCACCGGCCATTAGAAAATCTCGTGCCATCAATGACAGAATCTTCACTACTCATTATGCGCCTCCGATAAAATCATTCTAAAGTGGGCTTCTGATTTATGAATAGTCTCGTCAGGCGTATCAGCACGGGCTATAGAACATTTTATTGCATAAATCCCAGTATTTATTACCCTAATCGAAACCGAAGCACTCAAAAAACCCGGCACGTCTGTTGGTTCTGCCTCAAGATCATCAGCGGTTACTGATACCTTTGCGGGTATATCTTCTGTCCGACCATGTAGAATTGTTGTGCCGTTGCTGTCAGTAATATCGATAGAAATTAGATAGTCTTTAGATTGGTGAAGCCCAACAAAAGCGACAGCAATAATGATTTTCGTCTCAACAGGCAATGCTGGACATCGAAAACTGAGGATCGGCTCTTCCCTATCTCTGGCATCTTTTGTGGCGGGAAAAATGAAAGCTATTTTCTCTGAACTCATTCAGACCTCTTGTGTGTTCTTGCCGCTGTTTCACATCTGATACATCGGATTAATCCGCCACTTATCACTTTTACGTTTGCAAGAAAGGCTTCTTGAGCTTCTTTATTATTTAGGTTTAATGATAAGTTTCCATTCTCATCAACAATTATCTTTCCATTATCTGCCGTGGTTCCGTGAGCAGACGTTTTTGTGATCCACATTAGAATTTTATCAGGAGGCGCAGTAAAGTAACGCATCACTCTTGCTAATCTAGTCATAGCTCCCTCCTAACTCGCTATGGTGATAATAGTTCGATTGAACCTCTAGTTCAACAATCAAGATGTTTCAGGCTCACCATCCTTGGTCTATATGACAAGCTCAATCCGCCACTTTCTTACACGGAAACGAACCGATGATCTTCGGTGCGTCCATCGCGTTTTGCAGCAACTGGACGTTTAGCCACGCCTTGCCGTTCCGCTTGATAAACTGGAAGCCGTACATGTTGCCGTCGCGGGCGGGCATGAGGCCCATGTCCATTTTTATCTGATCCCAGTCATCTTTTTCTTTTAAAAACTTTATCTTCTGAGATGTTACCTTTTCACCATTGATGTTGGACATACCATCATCACCTACCGTAATTTTATAGCCACCACAAAGCGCAGCGGCATTAACGCCAGTGACAAACCCCATGACCAAAAAAGGTAACATAATTAGTTTAAGCAACTTCATTAATAACCTTCCCTCAAAATCCTCTGTTGACTGCTGCTGGACTGGCAATATCAGCTGCCCCGCGTGCCTCACACATCATTTCTTGGTACCATGCATTGCCGCGAGTATCACCAGTATACATAATGCCCCTGACGATATATACACCGTCAGTAGCTATACTCGCTGGAGGATTAGACACGCCGCTGACGTAAAGGTTCCCGTTATCATTTTTTTCTACGAGTTTACCTTCCCGTTGTTGTTTATTATCTTTTTGCTGCTCATCACCTGATTTGTTTATAGCGTCATTAGGCAGCACTGTTCTATATACCGAGCCTTCATCTAACTGAATTAACCCATTTACCCGGATATTCGGATTAATTAAGCACTTCACGTTAACGCCCGCGCCAATGGTCTGTTGCGGCATACCAATTAATCCTGTCCGGCTGTTTAACACCACAACATTATGCACGGCCATTTCATCCGTCAGCATTTCGACTTTACCGTCCACAAATTGCCATTTGGCCTTACATTGCTGCGCGATATTGTCTAATACATATCGCGTCTTTTCGAAAAACATTTTTCCGCGAGGAAAGACAGTATCCGGCATTTTGGGTTTAGCTCCCGCAGTGATACCGTAAGGTTCCAGGCTTCGCAAAGCAAGGTTATAGACATCATTCAGAGTATACCCTGCCGCCAGGGTTTGATTGGTGAAAGCATTAATAAAGGCTTCGTTACCGTCACACGCCTGAATTTGAGTGTAGGTATCAGTGGGATTATCACGACCCGTCATCGTATAGCGAATATCTCCGCTAAAGATCTCCCCGTAATTTTTGCCGTCACGCTGTCCAGTGGTTCCCGGCTCAACGGTGCGGGCTTTACCGACTTCGCTTTCAGGAACGGTTGGGGTTATTCCGTCATACCCAACGATAATTTTTATCTTCGAAAACTCGCTACCCAGTATCCGATTGCTGGTATCTTTTGACAGATTGTAAATCTTTAACGTTGCAACGCGCGGATTACTAATAGTGAACCACTCAATATTAAAGGTCACTTTAAAATCTGACAGAACTATCCCTTTCCCCTGATCGTCTACTAGCATTAATTCAAAATGACGTAACCAATTCTGACTCATATTTTTACCTTATGGTTGTACAAAATATAAATGGCTGGATAACCCAAGATTTGTGTCTGTCGGGTATTCCGCGCTGTCTGCATCACTGGCAATAACTAACATGCCGTTAATACCAAGATAAGGATATTGTTCAAGCAGGTTCACACCCGGTATGAGTGGTGCCCCCACCAGCAGATCCACCCCCGATTTATCCTGGATATCCATCACCCAACCCGCAGCATCCCGGTAAATCAGGCGCATCTTGATATCGGTATTTCCCAGCTTAATTGCAAAAAATTGATTGTTCGCCGTGAGCGGAATTTCTGATACTTGCATCAGCCGCCTCCTTTTATATAACTTTTAAATGCATTAACGGCGCCTTCTTTTATTTCTGATAAAGCAGACTCATTGACCGGCTTTAATGTTTTTGTGCCTGAGTTCTCAACCGCTGATGTGTTTACACCGGTTTTCATGACCTCTTTTTCCGCGACCTGTACTTTTTGAGTTGATGTAATAATCACTTCACGTAACGTCAACGTACATAACAGCACGTTCTCACTATGCCGGTCCGTAGTGACTTCAATCGCTTTAATCAGCATGTTTTCGTAAGTGCGCTTGCCGGTAATGACATTAAAGGGCTCTCGTAACTCTTGAAGGTTGAGGATCTTCTGATAGGTCTCTTTCGGGCTTAAGCCCATGCTCAAGCCAATCTTTGACGTATCAACAAAATCGAGAAGCGAACCCCCACCAGCGAAACCCAGCTCCATCACAATTTCAGAGGGTTTTTTGTAGGCATGGTCGCTGACCGCAGCGCCGATTTCGACAGGGTGCTCTGTGATTTCAAGCGCGTCTGTGTGCTTTTCAGCAATAACGACGCTCGGCACAAGCAACATGCTTTCAGTGCCAAACGACCGGGTTTGTTGCTGAAAAATCGCTGATAAAATATCCATTAGCTCACCTGTTGTATTAACCGTGCGTTCACCCCATTTTGCCGACTCGCGATTTCATTCGCCGTGGCTTTCGCATCCGTTGCGCCATGAACGGTAATGTTCGTTGTTTGCTGAACGCCACCACTCCCGGCAATTGCCGCCTTGCTGATAAGTTCACTGTTGTATGGGTTACGACCATTTTCGCGCTGGATGATGCCGTTCATCAGCGCGGTTAACATTTGTGGGTCCCGTAAATTTAATTGGGCGTTCGGATCAACACCCAGCAACTTAGATATAACAGCAATGTAGTCTTCGGTATCATTTTCCTCCGGTGGCGCGTATTTCGTGATAATGCCGCGTATCGTTGTCAGTCCACGCGAGGCATACAACGTTAACTGTCGTGAGAGCGCTCGCAAACCGTCAAACGCCGTTTCAAATCGGGCAAAACGTCCACCGGGGCTCTCCAGTGCAGCGCCTCGTTGCTTCGCAAAATTCAAGTTGCCGGGGTTGTTGTTGCGTAAGCCCCTCTCCTTGTATTCAGGCGCAGGGGGTGGAGTCGGTGCACCGGGCATACCAGGGATATCTGCCGTGACCGGATTTGGCAAGCCTCCCTGATGTTTGCTAGCCCAGTCATTGTTTATACCTAACCATTGACCAAAGTCCCCGATCCCCCTTTTAATTTGCCGGGTGTTATAGTCCCACGACGTCGCTGCACTTTGTTTGATATTGTCCCAATCACTGTACAGATATCCACCGTATGCCACCAGCCCCAAGAGTGGAGCGAGACGAGCCATCAAGGGGGTTAGTGCAGCAGAAACCTTGGCGAATCCAGCGAGCATCTTCACAGCCCACGTCGTAGCAACGATGCCACCGAGTATCAAAAAGGCGTTTTTCCAGCCGCCGATGCCGTCAACACCTTTCTTGATCCATTTCCCAATGGTTTTAAACGCACTAACCGCACGGTCGATATCTTTTTCCCACTGACTCCAGTCAATCAGGCTTTTGCCGCCCTCTTTCCAGGTCTTGTAGTCGTCATAGAGCAGAAGAAGCGCACCGATTAATGCCGTGATTATGCCGATGGGGGACATCAGAAATGCACTATTGAGTAAACGCCAGGCAACAACGACAGCGCCGAACATGGCAATCAGCATTTTGCTGCTTTCATCCAGTCGCTTCCACCAATCTATAACCTCTCCAATACCTTGAACTACCCGGTAAACCATCCGGCTAAAGACCTCAGCAAACCACAAAATGCCTTTGATAATTTTGGTCAGCGTCGCTTCAATTTTTGGGAAATTATCAAGTATCTTCTGACGTAACGAGTCGAAGGAACTCGCTAAACCGTTGGCGAGATTAGAGCCAATTTTATCGCGTAATATACCCAATAGCGCGTTAAAGCCGTGTAGTGCCGTAGTGAACTTGTTCGCTTGCTGGGCCGCTTTATCGGCATTGAACCCGGTTTTCTGCAACATCATCTGATAATCAGCAGTGAAACCCGCTAACCCGCGGCGCATAGCCATCAGCGTATTTTCATCAATACCGAGCATCTGCGCATATTGATTAGCCCGGTAGTAAGGCATATTGCTAAGTTTCTGCCCAACTCCCGCCAGTATGCTTGCAGCATCACGCATCTGGCCGGATGAATCGCGAGTTTGAACGCCGAGCCGATTAAGCCACCCTTCCGCACCGGGATTATTACGCATAAACCGCGCCATATTTTCCAGTGCGCCTTGTGCGGCTTCTGCACTTCCGCCCATCTGTGAAACGGCATAACTGAGCGCTTTGATGCCGGCGACTGTTGCCCCGGTACGTTGCGACTGCCAGTAAAGCTTATCCAAACCCGCTGCAATTTTGGTAGTAAAGCCGACAATGGTGAGTGCTGCCCCTTCAACCGCGGTACCCAGCTTAAGCACGTTGGCAGTGACGCCTTTCACCACAGCGTCAAATTTACCCCGGCCTTTCTCGTCTACATCAAACCCCAGACTGATAAGGAAGTCTTTAATTGTGTCAACATTACCGCTCATTTGCCTCTCTCCAGCGTGCTATGCGGGCCTCGTTATCGGCTTTTAAATCCAGCCAGTCGTTCATGCGGGCGATATCCGCCAGGTCAACGGTGCCGCTTAAGAGATCAGGATATTGGATATATCCGGCATCGACGGGGCGCATCAGATAATCTTCCCCATCAGGCAGAGTATCGAGTGTTAAGCCGCTGGCGGGATTGGCGTCTCTTGTGCGGGGAGTGCGTGCAAAAAATTTCCCAAAGAGTCCCCGATCACTCTCGCGACAAGTTGCAACAAGGTTGGCAAGTCAATGTCATCGAAATGCAATACCCCTTGTGAAAACACCGCGGTCCATCCTTTGCCGTGCTGACGCGATACCACTGATAAGCATGGATAGAGGATCGCATTGCAATCTTCGTCACTTAAATCAGAAACGGCTTGTGCAATCTTAGGCAGCGCCTTCTCTAAAGCGCCTTCCATATTATTGCCTTGCGCCATTGTCTGTACCGCACGAATATCAGACACCAGCCCAGCCAGAACGGGCAATAATTTACGTGACACTTTCAACTGATCGAAGACGTTCAGCTTTGCCGTACGGTATTGAATACCCTTGATTTCAAATTCCATCGTTAGAACTCCCCCAACACCTGATCTATCTTGATACAGTCAAACGCCCACGCAACGGTTCCACCGTCTTTAGCGTTGGTGTAATCGGGTTGCTTCTGAAAAGCACAGCCCCGCGCTGTCGTGATTTCTCCGGAAACAAGGTTACGTATCAGAAAAACATTATTCCCCCAAGTCCCCGATGACTGCGATTGTGCGTTATAAGCGAGCGAGAGTTTCTTATTCGTCGGTGAGGTTTTCAGCAAGTTCACTGTGATAGAGCCGGATTTTCCCGCATGTAATGAGTGCATCCCTTCACCATCTGCACCGATGGTCATCGTGTTCTTGGCTTCGGTCATCGTGATTGTGATCCCTTCCTCCGAAGTTGCCGAGCCATACCCGACATCAATAACCCCGGTCGGACCTGTCAGGGATGCCGAAACATCCATAAATGAATAAGTAGCCATGTTTACCTCTTAACGAACCACATTAATAATGACATCAGCATAATGAACAGCACCCGCTAGTTTGATAGCGCACTGGATAACCGGTGCTTTCCGGGCTTCCCTGTCAGCTTGTGCCTGTGTCGCAATGGGCGGCGCATAGACGTAATAGCCTTTAGTTAAGGTATCGCCCGGTTGGATTTGTCCAATGTTCCCACCGTTCCAAACTCCAGGGGCCACCAGCCCATTAGTAACAGCCTGACCAAGTGATTGCTCAACATTGGTTAGTAAGCGCGTAACGCCTGCGTCAGTTTGTGGGATCTTGCTGGTGCTGGTGTAAAGTAGGTTATAAAGATTGTTCTGAACGTAGTTCTGTAACCAATCCAGGCTATGACGCTCGTCAATGAAATCCCCGTTCGCCATGACGCCTTCCTGAATAATGGCGGTGTCATTGTTGTATTTAACAAAGACATTGCCGTTTTTCTTCTTCAGGGCGTTGGCTTGGGTTGCGGTGAGATTTTCAGCGGTTACTGCCGGTTCCTGTTTAAATTTCAGGGTAATGGTGGTGTTATTGCCATTGAAATTGACGGTAAACATTCGCCCCATCAGAGAAGCCACGGTATACGGTTTACCCGATGAGTATTGCCAGAGGGTACGCTGATAGTTTCCGTCTTTCAGTTGTGATCCGATATCGGTATCAACATCAGCCTCCAATACCGCTGTTTTCTGTGCGGTATGTCCATAAATACGGGAAACGGATGCGGATTCGATATAGTCGGCCACAGACAAAATATCTTTATCCGTCAGCGTGTCATCAGCGATAACTAATCCGTACCAACCGCTGGACACCGCTCCCAATGTTGCCACCGCCTCAGCAATGGTTTCTGCTTTGGCCGGCTCGATAGCCGTAGCGCCAGCGACTTGATCCAGTTTTAACAGGTCACCGATATAAGTCCCTGCACTGGCTGATGAAACATAACCCACCGTACCCGATGTCTGTAACGTCACAACAAACCGTGATGTATCCCACGTCACTGTGCAATCTTTCAGCTTTTCCGCTATCCGCTGGGCAACACCATTCAGATTCGTCTCTTTACTCAAATCAATGCTGCTGTATACCGCTTCTTTACCGTTAATCGTTAACTTAAAAGATCCATCTGTGATAGCCGTAAAGTTGCTGATGGCTTGCTGTTGCTTCGTCAGTATCGCGCCCCTTAAGACAGCGAGCGCCTGATCTTTTACCCATCGGCCAATATACAGATCAACCGGGCGCGGTGACTGGGAATAATAAAGTGCCGCAGCCTGGTACTCTGGTGTATCCAGCCCAAAATCAGCCCCGACGCCATCAATATCGGCATACAAGCGTAACCGCTCGTGAGTATCAATCACCGTACTGGCCCCCGCGATCAGCAAGGAACCAAAGTTTCGCGATTGCGCGGCGCGCGGGGCCATGTTTATCGTGACATTGACGATATTTGAAACAGGTAAACCCTGCATAATTTAATCTCCAAAGAATTTAACCGGCGCTTCCACCAGCGATTTAACACCGTATTCACGCACGACTTTCCGCCGCAGGGTGATCGTCATGTCATAACGACGCACCCATTGATTGTTGATGAGTTCAGGCGCAGCAAAAATACAGCCGTAGTGGCTCAGTGATAGACCGAAACGCCCTAATTCGTCGTTGTTCTGACTGAGTGTGATCCCATCCCGGAATTGCGTGCAATGGTGCTGCCCTGCCGGGCCATAAAATGAAATCAGGCATTCAATTTTCTCATGCCGCCATAATTCGGTACTTTCATCCGTCTGATTAACGAAAGCGGGTGTATCATCGGAAACCATCGACAAGATCCCGAACGCGCACCAGTCAGTACTATTACTGGGAAAGACGCGCGTTTCATCGTTCGGTTGCCATTTCGGAAACATCATTTTCCCCGGCAAGCCACTAACCGAGCTTATCCAGCGCGATAACTTTCGTTCTACTTCACGATCATAGTCCGGGGCGGACAAAGGTGTAAGCCAGCCGGGTTGGGTGCTATCACTCAATGGGTATCCCTCCATCAAATGGTAATAGCTCACAATGGGCTTGAACAAAACCCGCACCGTAGGCCGTATAGGGATCAACCGATTTAACCAGATAATCCCGGTTTTGATATGTCACCACATCGCCCGTTTTATCCGTTTCCCCGGATATCAGCCGTTCTGTGGTGATGATCAGGATATTACCGCTGACGACTTGCCCGGACATTCTTATCTGGGCCTCAAGAGAACTATCAACGGTCACTACCCCGGCAAAACCTTTTGTCGTTTTTTCAGAAGTCGCGAACCCATCATCATCTACCATGACCTTACGCCGGGTATATTTCAGTGTCGTATCGCAAAAATCGGGATCAAATAAAATATCAGTCACATCAAGAAGTGGCATTTTTATCCCTCACAACATAGTTGATAGAGCGCAACAGATAGCCGTGGGCGTACAGCGGCTTATCGCCGGGGATACCCTGATCACGTCGATTCTGAATGGTCTTTTCTGATAAGGGGTGAAGCCTGTCGCCGTCACCGATGACTTTCTTGGCAGCATCGCGAGCAATTTGTCCTGCTTTTTCCAGTTCACGGATAGCGGCATCTTGCTTACCCTCCAACGCCAGCTCTGCCGCGGCTTTCAGGTGTGCCGTGGTGACCTCACGTGAATCCTCTATTCCTACATCAAGGAAAGGGCGCGGCGGAAGTGTGACCGTTTGTCCGTTAAGCTCTACCTCGGCCCCAGTAGACTGTAGATAGCCAATTTCCGCATTGTTCAGGGTTTCCCCCTCCTCCCGCGTAGCATTTTTGGCGGGAATGCCCACCAGCACGTCCATCCCAGACAGCTTTTTCAGGGATTCCAGTATGGCCGCCGCATTGTCCGCCCTGACCGTCAGACCACTTTTCATAGCAGTTGCCTCCCACCCGCACCGAACATGGACCACCACCAAAAGAACTCTCTTCCGTATGCCGTGTTATTCCAGAATCCGGCATCGGGGTTGATAATCCCTGACGTGTCGTAACTCATTGAAACTTTGTCTACGGATTTCGACGTCAATACGCCGCCACCCGCAGTGCTTACGCTGCCACTGATAGCCACACCCGTGATAGCTTTCCCTCTCAATTCAACGTAATGTGCTGTGAAGAGTTCAGCCAGATAGACGAACTGGTCACCGTGTACGTTTTGATCGAGCAGACTATCAGCCTGGCTAAGATAGAAATTGATTGCGGCGTCTGGGTAGCGGGTCTTGTCGCAAAACTCAGGACAGTCGGTGCGGAATTGATCAACTGTCGGAAGAAGACTGTTTTTTGCCATTGCCGGCCCTCCCCTTTTTGTCGTCCTGTTCCTCTATAGGATTGTCCAACGCTTGCGCATAGGAGGTGAAAGCCCAGTGTTCTGCAACATCATCAGTGTACTCGTGGACACCCGGCGAAAGCACTACCTCGCGGCCATCAGGAAAACTTAGCGTAACACTACCTGTAACCATATATCGTTTCATATCAACCTCAGTAAGCGGGACTAACCCGCCATTAATCAAGATACAGGGATGTCCAGATAAGCGATGGTGTTCGCATATGGCACTTCGACTTGTCCCAGACGCCCGTAGTAAGTTGTCAACTGATACAAACCGCGAGGCTCTAGAGGCGTGCTCAACAGAGGAACAAGAGGGAAGCGGATATATTTCTCTTCTTGGGTGTACGCTACGATACGATGGGCACCACGTGCACCGCGCTTAGAAGCCCATTTCATGGAGACAATTTCCAGCGGCTCCCCGTTTTCCTGAAAAGCAATCGTGTTGATCTTGATATACTCCAGTACAGAGATATTGCCCGCTTCTGAAACCTTCTTGCTCACTAACAGACCGAACAGCTCCGGCGCTAAACCGATTTTGCGCGGGCATACCGCGTAACCTGACGCCAGCCAGGCGTCCGTCAGCAAAATATTGATATCCGCAACAATATCATCCGGGGACGTTGCTTTCGTCCACGCCGCAGCCGCCGCGCGAGGAGTTACTTGATGCAAATTAAGCAACCCGGTCATTTCTAGCTCGGCGTCACCGATATACACTTGCTCGTCGACGTCCATATTCCATTTCAATTGCATGGCGTCGTATTTTTGAGTGTCAATTGGACGCCCCACCTGTTGAGCCGATGCCAGCTCTGGTAGCGTCCAGCCAATTTCCATACCCCACAAAGTCAATGGCTGTGGCGTTTTCTCAATGTTCAGGCTGATACCGGCAACGGCAGTCGAGTTCTTGCCAATCCAGTTTTTCCCGTTCGGGTTAACCCCGCCCATTGCTGCCAAGTCAGTGTTAGTGAAAGAGGAAACCTCATCCGCGATAGACACATCGGAACGGAGCGACATGTCGCGGTTCCATTTGAAAGAGACCAGAGGCAAATTAAGCGTCTGGTCAATGCGCTCTAATTCCCCGGCAAGAAACACACCGGTAGAGTCTCTTGTCGCTTTATCAATAGTAAACATAGTGTTCCTTAAATGTTGTATGCGATTTCGATATGGCCTGATGCATCACCCGGCCCCATCACTTTAGCTGCCGGTAATTCCGGTGTATTTTCAGCGGTCTTATCAGGCGTAATAAGAAACGATCCCAATGGACTGTCTGCCGTTGCGCCCTTCACGCGAACGTAGACTTTTCCGCCTTTCTTTGCGCTTTCTGCGCCTTTTACAGCGACTGCGATATAGCCACGTTTTAGGATGTCGCCAGTCGTGCCCGCTTTTATTCCAAGGTGCGCCATGTCGGATTGGGCTTGAATGGGATAAGGGCGAACCAGAATGCCCACAATGAGATCAGCGGAATCGCCATCGCCTAGCGGTACAAACTTATCGCCGTGGTATTTACCCGCCAGCCCGTATTGTCCGAATACCTTGGTTTGGTCAAGAATGACGGGTTCTGTGGTCAAATCGCGCAAACGAGTGACCGTCCCGTTAAAGCCAAGCGGCATACGGGTTAAATAGGATGTTCCTGCCATGTGTGATTACCTTATTTGTTGCGTTTCCAGAAATCGGCGTAAACTTTGTTCAGTTCTGCCGGAGTGCGAGCGACAGCCTGAGCATGATCGCCTGTACGTGTTGGAATGGGTTGGATATGGTTTTTTGCTTTATTAACCGCGACTGCCCCGTTGAAAACAGCATCGACCGTGGCTTTCGGTGCCTTGGAATAATCCGAAATGCCGAACGATTTCAGATAAGAGCTATCGCCAGTACGTACAGCATGATTAAGAACTTGACGCTTGAGGGACTTATCCCCTGTGGGTTTGAATCCCGGACAAATGATTTCCGCGTCAGCAATGATATTGCGACGGTAGGCAGCATCACCCGTCACTTTCGCGTCTTCCTCTTCGTCATCAGGGTTACTGTCCGCCGTTTTTCCCTCTAACGTATCTAAACGCGTTGATATTGAGTCCATGAATTTTTGAGCCCATTCTGGCACGTCGTTATCCTCTGTCTTTTTTTCAGGGTTGTCGGGCTTGTCATCAACCGTGGTGCGCTCCGCGGGCGGTAATGCGGTTGCCTGAGAAGGTACATTGATGTTGATTGTCGCGCCCGGAATAGCGGCCATCCCCTCCGATGGAAGGTCCGGTGCTTCATCGATGAGTTTCGCTAACGTGTCATCGTCTCTTGTTTTAACGGCTGTCGCCAACTTTTTAAGCCATGACATAACCGGCTTCTCCTTCTTGAACTTGAAATTTGGGGCTGAATCCCCGATTGCGCAACGGGAACCCGCCCGACCCTTTTTAACAATGGCAAGGTGGTTTCCTGTGATTTGGTATTGCTTGCCCTTACCGGGCGCTATCTGCTTGTATTGCGTATCGTAGCCGCAACTGACATCGGTCATTCCAGCATTCACTGCATCAATAGCCTCTTTGCGCTTGATGAGCATGTCAGCCACCAGCAAATCCGACTTATCGCCAGTGCCGCGCCGGACGTTTTGGATGTGCCCGTGAGCCAGTTCTGAGAAGTTGGACGGATTGACAAAAACAATGTTGCCTTCTTCATCTTCCGGGTGATCGAGCGTAACGGCCACCCCTTCAAAACTTGCCATTGTTTCCGGTGAAAAAACCTCATCCTCAGTCCGGTATACTGTGACAAGCCCACTAGCATCGGGCTGTAAGTCAACTTCTTCAGGCAAATAGGTTTGCGTACCCGTGCGGGCTATTGGTACGTCTTTACACAACAACGAGCCATCGGCTTGTAGATAGCGTGTTTCACCAAGCTTCGTCGTAAAAAAATATTTCATGGGTTACCTGCTTTCAGGTATTAAAAAAGCCGCTATTTGCGACCTGTTATTCTCTCGGTGGGGGTATATGAACTTCCAGCCAACATTTACAATTAGGTAGACATCCTGCGTGCCCTGTCATCCCATCAAGTGTGGGCGGATCTTCCCAGCGCACAAATTTATCTTTCATCTTCCTGTGTGAGGGTCGCGTGCCTGCGCCTTCAATACGCCACCAATAACCTTCTGAGCCGACTGATAACGCGCGAGCCTGTGTAAGGGCCATTGTCGCGCGGCCAATTTCAGTCCGTGCTATCATCCTTGCCCGACTCGCGGCCACATTCCCGGATTCAATAATCATCTGATAGAGTTCGTCCGGTCGCTCACCGTTGATAACGGCCTGAATCGCGCGGTCTTGAATTTCCCGTACACGTTCAGCAGCTTCAAGCGGTAGTGACTTCATCAGTTGGATTTGTCGATAAACAATATCTTGAGCTACTTGTCCAACCGGGGTGTTTCCAACCACATCCCGTAAGCCTGCCGAAATCTCTTGCGACATGGAACGCCACTGGCGCCATTCTTCACCCTCCACTTGAAGGAACATTTTATGTGCAACGGATGCAATCCAATCATCAATAACATACGAGTAATCGATAAGATGACCAGAGATGGCATCAGCGCTAGCCTGAGAACCATCGTAAGAGCCAGTGATGATTTGATTTATTTGGCTGACTATCGCCTGTAGGCTTTTGCGATACTGGATTTCCGAACGTCGGCGGAGGGCCGGTTTCAGATTCAGACTCCTCCCAGATCGCTTTTGCGCTTTCAATGTCTTCATCTGTGATTGAACCCCCAATGCCAATCACATCCGCCATGTTGCGTAAGTCCGTCATTGCTGCATGCACTGGCAGAATTTGCCGATCTACTAATGTGCCAATTGCAGACGCTACATTGTTCGCCATCGTTGCTCTGTCTGTGTCCGACATTTCCCATAATTTATTAAACTCAAACGTAAAATCGGTAGGCAATGGCGAACCAAATAGCGACCGATGTGAGATATCCAGCAGCCATCTCAACGGACGGCGGAGACGTCTTTCTTGAAGCGTGTTAACCCGGCTATAGTAGTTCTCCAAGTCACCATCACCCGTACTGAAACCCGATGGAGACTGACCAAACAAACGCACAAGGGGTATTCCCGTTGCTCCAGAGACTTGTTCAGCAAAACGCAGGATGACATCTGCAATACCGGCGAACGAATAGCTATGCGTCTGGAAAGTGTCCAGTGCGTCCATTAACGTCATGCCTTCGATGGTCTGGAATTCGCGGATCATATCCATATGCTTCATCAGTGCGGCATATGCGGGACTTCTCTCGCCTAATGCGAGAATTTGTCTTAATCCGTCAATGCTATACGTCCGCAAGTGCGCTTTGTGAATGAGTTGAGTCGTACCTACAGTTGCAGTATCGAACGCCTGGACGCGCTCGAAAATACGCTCAACAACCGACATCCCCCAGCCGTTTTCTGTTTGAGCCTGTTGGAATGGTAGCGTGTCGCCTTCCATTCGAATGACGCGGGAATGGTGAATCTTCCAGGGTGGAATTCCCTGTTGATTGATCACCACGTTATAGAACTTGGGTTTCCCGAAGTGCGGGCCGTACTCTTTTACTAAGTCACTGTCTGTTGGTTTGACCATCCACCGGTCAAGACATAGCGTGCCCTTGAACTGCCCCTCACCAATCGTCTCAAGATTGAGAGGCGTTGACATGTCCTGACCGTCGATCAACACCACCAGCAACGCCCCTCCGTATAAACGAGACCATTTCAATGTGTTGTTTAACTCATCCCACAGTCCAATATCCTCCCAGAGCGTTTCGAGCTGACCTTTTGCGTCTGGCTTCATCCGTGAGCTGATAGTAATTCCCTTACGCGTCATATCGTCAGCCATCGCATCGACACCAGCGCCAATTAAGAAAGAGCTGCGATAACCAAACTCAATCTGAGCTCTGTTGCGGGATATGTAACCGGGTATGTAGGTACCGCCTGTCTGAATGTTCGATGTATACCCACCGAGTTTTGCGGTAAAGTTGTTGTACCCGTCAGCAGTCCTAACGGGCTTTTTCGCGCCGTCACGGCGATTTTTACAGGCCATTATTGCCTCCCTAAGGTTTCCCATATACCTAAATCGCCAAATTTCATATCAGAAATGGCATCCATCATCGGATCTAACTGGTCATCGTGCGTGTTGAAATCGGGAGTGATAGATTCCATTTCAGTGAGAAAATCATTTATCCATTCCGCTTCTGCCGGGAGATAGATGTATCCAGACTCGATATAACCTTGGACATCCATCAATCGTGTAAACTTGTCTTTATCCCGCTGGATGGGGATTACGGGGCATAGAGCCTCTGTTTGGATTTCCTGGATCAGTCCAGTGCCAGAAGCTTTATCTTCAATCTTCATCGAAATCAAAGAACCGCAATCTTTTCTCGCCTTACATTTCGCCCAAAAAGCGACTGCACGACGTTTAAGCTCTTTCGATTCCCACTTGCCACGGATGAGATCAATCAGGTACATCTTGCCATCTTCACCCAAGCCCCATAGTTCAAAAACAGAGAAGTCATTGGCTTCTTTGATTTTTTGAGCTGTATCGCCATAGACCGTACTCCAACGTATCGGGGGTAAGACTGCGTACTCTTTAAACCACTCGGATTTGATTAAGCCACCGCCTTTTGCTGTAGGGCGTTGCTGATATAAGGCATTCCAGACAAGTGAACCCCGTTGTTTGCATTTATCGACGAAATCCTGTGGCATGCGTTCAGGGAACAGGATTTCACCCGGCTTTCTCAAATTGTACGTTTTGCCGTTCAGCTCGTGGATCTCTTCTTTTTCGGCTTCCATCGGAAAGCTGACCACGCGCCACGACTCGCCGCCTTCTTCAGCCAGTTTAAGAAGTTGCCCCGCCAAGTCATTCTGATGCCAGCGAGTCAAGATAATCACGATGCCGTTTAATTTCGGGTCAGCACGAGTAAAAAAGGTCGTGTCATACCAGTCCATTACCGATTCTTGATAAACCGGTGACGAGGCCGTTTTGTAGTCCTTTGCAGGATCATCAATGATACCGATATTCATCCCTTGCCCGGTGATACCACCGTTTACACCCGCAGCACGATAAGAACCACCCTGCAATTGACCTTTAGCGTCCAGTACTTCCCACAACTCGGCTGTACGAATGGCACCGCCAGCCAGTGTCCTGATATTTGTTCCATTGAGCCGAGTGTTCGGAAACACGTCTTGATATTTTTCTGTATCGATAATGCGCTGCGTGTCGCGTGACATGCGATTAGCCAGATCTGACGAATACGAACACGAAATAATGTGCCAATTTGGATGCTTACCCAGCGCGTAAGCTGGCAGTCTTCTTGATGCTAATTCACTTTTTCCCGAACGCGGCGGGGCAAATATCATCAGCCTCGGCATCTTGCCGTTCTCAACATCCCTCAGAAACTGATCGAGTTCTAAACATAACAACTCATTGAACCAACCGGTTTCATAGCGCGAATTGGTATAGAGCGTGAAATCCATCAGAGATGTGCAAGCTTTCTCTATAGCCCTGCGTCGGTATGCATCAAGAGTCTGTAAGTTTCTCATTGAGCTGACTTGAGCGACGGCCATAGCCCATCTCCTTTAATCTCTCTTCAAGTTGCTCATCAGTTAAATCAATTTGTACCGGACCACCCTCCGCACCTGTTATTTCAGTCTTAACGTTTTCTTTAAAGGCTTGAACGTTTACATGTTTACCCAGTAACTCCAGGTTCTTCACTTTATCCGGCCATTTGATTTTTTTCATAATACCGACTAAATCGCGGTCCTCTCCCCGTCCTTCAAACATCTCAGAAAGGTCAAATCCGCTTAGATAGCGACGCCATACGCCAGGCCATTTAGAAATGGGTTTAAGACTCATGTCTTCATGTAGGATGTCCGCTACGTCCATCTTGTCGATTTCTACAAGCCGCAAAAGCACATAACTGGCATCAATCCCTAATTGGTTGATACGCTCTTGTTTCAACTCATAAATAAGCGCTTGAACCAGGGGATTTTGAAGCAGCTTATAACCCATTTCTGTTGCGCGTTTTGAAGAATACCCGGCGCGGATCGCCGCTTGCGTAGCATTAAGATCGACAAGATACTCGTAGCAAAACATCTTTTGCTTTGCTGTAAGTTTCTTAGTCATTTATTTTTCCTTCGAATATAAAAAAGCCCCGGATTAACCGAGGCTCTTACTGGCACTGAGTCTTAATGTAGTCCTGCAAGCCTAATACCTGCTGATTGATTACCGCTATTCGCTCTCTGAGGGTCCAATAATGCCTGATAGCGGTGTCGTCAGGTCGGGCGGTGGCTGCATTAGCCACGCCGGAGGAGGAACCGGCTTCGCTTTGATTACAGCTTGCCGCGATACGCAACCGGCGACGACCAGCGGCAACATCACCACGAAGAGCATCAATTTCAGATTTGGCATTGGCAAGTTCCTTTGTGTGTTTCACATCCAATTCGTTCAACATGGTAATGTGTGAGTTCTGATAGTCGATAGTGTCAGTCAGTTGCTGAATGTCTTCTTGCTGCTGCTTTGTAACATGCCGTTCTCTCTGTAACTCAGAGTGATAGTAATAAGCTGTCAGTGAAATAATGATTAATACGAGTATCGTGTAGTAATGAGCGTTGAATTTCATACCTGTCTGTTCGCAATGTATACCGCTGTTGAAAACCCGCGCGGCGTTGCGCTCCTGAAATTAGCCCGCTCTTTACCTTTACCTGGGGGAGCTTTGTGAATTCTGTCGTCTGGTTCACCTAATCTTAAAGTCATGCGAGGTTCTGGCATTACGAATCCGTTTCCCGCCCATAAACATGTTTTCTTTGTGTAATTATCATTCTTTTCATATTCATTAAAATAATAAGGATGAAATGTATAATCAGGCTTACCAAATATGCTACTGAAAACGCTCACCGGATTTTCGAAGAACCACGGAACGTTCAGCATATTTCCAATGTTTTTGCATTGTTCTGCAACAAGTGCGGCCTTGATTTGAAATGCCGGGTCTTTTTCACGTTTATCTTTGAACCACCTGGCTCCACTGACAGCTACGTCAGTACAGGGAGGAAATCCGGCAACAAATACGGGGTTTTTCACATTGCGAATAGCATGCCATGATTCAGCAGAATCAATAACATTAGCTACTTTTGTTACTGTTCCACCAGCTGTGTGATTTTCTGTCGATGATTTATTGTGCTGCGGGTCTATTAATAATGCACTGTATCCGTCATTCAGCCAGGGCTCTGCAAATATTCCGGTGATATCACACAGACATATTATTGTTCCTTTTGTCATACGCTGTCCCTACAAAAGTGAAAAGGCCTTATCAATGACCGCGTTGTTATAGGACTGACTACCATTCTCGACGGTAATAATCGCCTTAATCAGTTTTGTCATAAATGCCTGATTAAACACATCAACAACCTGGTCGCAGGTAACATCGGTGTCTTTACACACACGATTAACATAACCCTCGGTATTATTTTCTATCTTTGGTGCCCATCGTGAAATAATGCCGCTGACAGTGTTAATGCCGTATTTCCTGTTATAATTCCGAATGACCTTTATCATTGCCCGAATACCATATTCAGGACCGACAAACTGACAAAAAGATTTATCGGTACGCTGTGATTCCGGTACCAAACCTTGCCAGTTATCACCCCAACGGATATTGCCGGGATTATTGTTTCGTATGCCTCTACTCATATTCATTCTTTTATCCCCGCTTTACGGTTTAAAGTCCCACGCATTAGCTGACCAAAGAAATCAGTTCCCAAATAACCAATAATCACACTGCCGATGTAAGCCAAATCTATGCTCAGATTTAAGAAGACCAACAAATCACGAATGAACCACGCGATAAGTGCACACATCAGCGCATCAATAATCGTCTTCCAGAACTTACCCCCGTTGTATCGACCCCTAAGGTAAGCCATTAAACCGGCCAGTGCTGCACCGATACCCTGTTCTTTGACTGACAGCAGCCACAACCATAGCTGCATCCATATATCAGGCTGCTTGTCCATGAGTTTCATACCCGTTGGGGATTAAGATCCCGTTCAACGGGTATGAAAAGAAAAAGGCCACACCGAAGTGTGACCTGTGAAGGGTTTTTAAGAGTTGATTAAACATTAGCGCACAGACACTGAGCCAGCCAGAATAGCCATAAGCTTTTCATACCAAGTTAGCTGAATATCAGTTGGCCTACCTAAAATCTGGCTGGCTTGTAACATTGCCGGATAAACTAATGAGGCCCAAGGTCTGTTGTCATTATCTTGAATATCCACAAGCCTATTTAACAATTCTTCATCTGAGATGATCAGATGTGAAGTGTTATAGAGCATCAAATAGCGTGCTGCTTGCTTATTAGCGCGTTCGGATGTGACTTCGAATGAAAACATGATTTGCATTGTCGCAATGGCAATAATTAACAATCCTGCAAATACCGTATAATAACCCCCGATAACAGCGATGGTTGAACCGAGCAGTATCAGCAAGAAAGAGGATGCCCAATTAATCTTATCGGTAATAACACTCAACATTTTCTCTAAGCAATATGAATAGTAAATCTGATATAGCATGTCTTCTCTGCTCATGTATCCTCACTTAGCTAAAACAAAAAGGCCACGCAATGCGCAGCCTGGGAAGAAGATAATTGATCGCTTTTAGAGACTTTTTAACATAATGACTCTTAAGTGCACCCGCGTTTTTAGGTTCAGACAAAAAACAGGGTCAAAGCCTTAAAAGTTTATGTTTTCTCACCACTATTTACGTGTTTATGCATATAACATTTTTGTAACAAATTGCCACTATTGGGGTTCAAGCAAATCGTTAAGCTTAAGCCCCATTTCGGCGTGTTATCTCTGAAACAAAAAAAGGCCCCTGAATTAGGAGCCTTTTTCTATGGTCGTAAAAACCGCATTTTGGTCATAATAGCATACTTTTTGCGGGCCGCACTACTATTTTAAATTATCTGCTGTTGCTACTTCGTGGTCCATCTCAAGTTCGATATCCAGCATGACCAAACAACCTTCCACAAAGCCCTCCGCGACTTGCATCCTACGACGGACTTCTCTCTCGGAGGTTTTTGTACGTCTCGCTATCTCCCGCTTGGGCAAACCTGAGATGTAATACATCTTGACCATCTTCAACTCATCGGGCTTCTTTACCGCGTGCAGGCGGCTCACACAAATGTCAATGACCAAGCCGTCAGCGTCACAACATGAAAGGCGCTGTGAGCGGTTAAACGGAACCAGCCCTTTGAAACCCGCAGCAATGGGCGAAAAATCTACGCCGCTGCTGTCATCCGCAGCCCATCCGCCCCACCGTTCTAAGACTTGTTGAATGTTTCTACGCATCGTTTTTGTACCTGTATTTTTATGTACCCAAAAAATATTTTGTGGATGAATTCGCTCTTACGGGCATGGGTTTATAAAAAGTGAATTCCATATTTAATGTTGAATCTGCAAAAAACTTCCTGTTTGGTGAACCTGCAAATTTTTACGTGTTTAATGTGTACCAACCTGTACCAACCTGAACCATCTCTTTTCTAACCTTTCCTATAAGTCCCTTATATATATAATGGGGTTTCTAGCAATTAGGTTGGTACGGTTGGTACGGTTGGTACTTTACTTTGAAAACAATTAGTTAAAATGTACCAACCTACGCTCTGGGGTTGGTACAGGTTGCTACACCGGTTCAAAAATGCGCACCATTTTTCCATTAATACGGCGTTGAACACGCTTAAAACCGCAATTTTGCAAAACACTGCTAATTCGCATTTCTTCACGTTTACCGATATTGCGAGAATCAAGGTTTAAAGCTTCTCTTAGCACGTCGCTAGCACGTAAAAATTTACGTGTTCGCGGAATATCACCTGTTAAGATATCGGATTCATCTAACCAGCGTTCAACGGTTTCCAGCCATACATCCTTAATCATGTATTGATCATGTACTAAGGTAGCGAGCCGTTCAGCGTCGTGGAACTGGATACCGCCGAACTGTTTAACTACTTCTCTGGCTTCTACCCATAACTGCATACAGTCATTTTTAATGGCGGGTACATTTACCTGACCGACTTCGACCGGCAACCACCTACGATTACCTGTTTTATCTGATAAAAATTCATCGGAGTTAGTGGTTCCGATGAACACCAGGCGCCGGGGGAACTGGGTGGCAAATTCCCGGTATTTGGGTATCCAGTTCTCATGAGTACGGGTAACAAAAGCCTTTATTGATTCCTGCTCTTTAGTATTCAGGCCACGCAACTCACCGATTTCGGCTACCAGCCGCCCGCGCATTTTCCGTGCCAGGTCATCGTCTTTCTCAGCAAAAGAGATTTCAGTAAAGAAAGCCGGGTCCGGAGATAAGGCAGCAACGCCGGTTGACTTACCACAACCTTGCGCCCCTACGAGAATAGGCACCATATCCGCTTTGCAACCGGGGGTTAATATCCTACCTGCTAACGCCGTCCACATATAAGAAGAAACAGCACGCGTGTACGGTGTGTCCTCGGCGCCAAAGTGTGTATGATAAAAGCGTTCAATACGGGGTATACCATCCCATACCAGACTCTTCAGCCATTGAATGGCGGAATCAAACGGTTGTTCATCCGCAGCTAACAGCACGACATCCCGGATCAGTTCACGACCGATAGGTTTAAAACCCTTGCGCTCCATTGCAATACGCAAGCGAGAATAATCAGCATCCGTAAACGTCTGCCATTGATCTGAACCGGTTGATGCGAACATGATTTCATCCCTGAATTGGTCAAACCGAATTTCAATATCCACGAAATCGGGTCGCATAACCGCTTTAGCGACGTTATCGATAGTTGCTTCTATCTGACCGAACTTATCACGCTTAAACGCGGGTAAAGGCGCAGGTTCATTTTGTTTTGTAGGAATAACATCAAAGTCACTTTCATTTGACTGAACATAACCACGTTCTGTTGCGGGGTTTTTCCAGCCAGCTTTTTGCGCCAGTGCAAAAATTGAGGTGAACTCGGTACGTTCCGCGCGTAGTGCGTCTGAGTCCCACTTGGCGGCGGCAGAATCGAGATCAGAGTTAACGGCTGTTGCTGACCATTCAAGCCACAAATCGCGCACCTGGTCTTCGTACTCTGTAAATTTGAACCAAGCTAACCTGTTACCCATATCGACCCAAGTCGGGTAGCTTTCAGCATGGGTAAGTATAGAGGGATGCCATAGCGCGCTACGCAGGTCAGTAAAAACATATTCATTAAGTTGATGTAATTTGACATCTCTATCAAAGCTATCCAGATCCATAGGTTGAATAACATGATTTTCGTCATGCGGTACGGATGCCAGTAAAGCATCGACATCAACGGGCACGCCCTGAAATGTCACATTTTCCGCTCGTTCATCAGGCAGAAACAAGATTTGTGAGGGTTGGTAAACGCGATTGTCCCATTTAATCGGTGCATCACAGATCAAATCATAGCCATCCATGATCAAGGCTTCAAAAGCGCTACCAACACGCCGCAGCTCCTCCGGCAAAACAGTACGAGAGGTGGCTAGTACAATCCGCCAGCGCTGTTTGCTAGCCGCCGAAGGATGTAAATGACTGGCCGTTGTGTAAGCAAAACCGCGAAAACTATTTAGAAAAGCTTTGACGGTTTCCCATCCTTCCGCCGTAGTACCGTCTAAGTCGAGAGAAAGGTAACAACATTCAGCAACGTTTGTCGCAACTCGGCCAAGAGCGCTATCTTTTGGGTAGCGCCAGATATACGGTAAGCGTTTCTTTTTCTTACCCAGTATTAATTTATCGTCGTTATCCTTAACACCAATAGCGGTTTTATCCGTCAAAATTGTACGTTCAAACGTATCAAAATCGGGTACGGATAGCGGAACGGGATGTACATCAATCGCATTTTGGCCGCGTGAGTAGCGTATCTGCATACCTTTACGCCTCGTTGTGATTTAACAGATGCTTTTTATTTTTTAGTAATTTTTCTATCTGTAATGCTCTTAATTCAGGGATATCCTCTCCCCACTGTGAAACTGCTCCTTTTGAGACTTTTAGCAAACGTGCCAACTTAGCTTTGCTACCCGCCAGCGCTATAGCGTCTATTTTCTTCATCACGGCTTCCTTGGAAATAGTTTAACTAACCTCAAGGTTAAGAAAACTAAACGAACAAGTCAAGACAACATTACAGCAGTTGAGTTAAGCTATCTAAACTAATTAAGAGGCAATGACATGAAAAATGAACGAATACGTCAGTCAAGACTGAAACAAAAAATTACGCAGGAAGCCCTAGGAAAGCGAATCGGCGTAACAAAAGCGACAATCTCACAATGGGAATCTGGTGTAACTGCACCCAATGGCAAAAATCTCGTTAATCTCGCTAAAGAATTGAGCGTGACCGTAAATTATTTACTGGATGGTGTGAATACCGATGCAAATCATTCTCCGGAAATCACTGCGAATGCAAGCACAATCGCCGCATTTGATTACGGGAGTGACGAGGAAACACCACTCAGTGAGGATGAAATAGAAATGCCATTTTTCAAAGAGATATCGTTATCAACTGGGAAAGAAAGCGTTGTTGAACTTGATCACCGAGGAAACAAATTACGATTTGCTCGTTCTGCGCTTCTCAAAGCAGGCATTAATCCCGAACATGCAGCATGTGTATATATCACTGGTGACAGCATGGAACCAGTATTACCGGATGGCGCGGTTGTAGGTATTGACACTACAAACACAGTTATCAAAGACGGTAACATGTATGCTATAGAACATAGCGGTATGCTTCGTGTGAAAATTTTATATCGTGTTCCAGGTGGGATACGTATTCGTTCATATAATCGTCGTGATTATGCAGATGATGAATGCATAGGTGAAAAAGCAAACGAAATACGGATCATAGGTAGAGTGTTTTGGTATACGGTTACCCTCTAATTCCTTCCAACTAAATAAGCCCGTTTATATAGCGGGCTTTTCTTTATCTCAAGAAAATAAATTTATTTATCTTAACTTTTTTCTTGACAATCCACGTTTAGATTGCTTAACTTTAATGACCAAGTTAAGAATACTTATCTTAACAACCTGACAAGCAACACCGCTCTTTAACAATTTGGACCGCACAACAGGCATACCGAATTGCTTCATAGCTGAAAAGCGCTGGACAAGGGATGAAGGCAAACGGGTTCGCGTGGCGATCAAGGCTCGTAGAAATGATGGCATCGGTATAGCTGATAAGTTGTGCAAATTTCAACCCGAGGAGAAACCTATCATGAAGTAACAAAGCGGATAGACCGCGAAGCGTGTTTATAAAGTGCCCTGCGGGGTGCTTTAGTAAATCCACTAAGCAACAACCCGGTTAGATTTTAATTAAAGTTAGGAGTTAAAAATGTACGAAGTTGAAATTATATATCTCTCAATTAACAGTCAAGCGACAACGCTTTGGGTTAAAGCTGATAACGACGATGAAGCAAAATACGAAGTCGAACTATTGCGAGATATATTTGATGATGCCAATGTTGAATTCAGATTGACGGGGGTGAAAAAATAATTTCGCCACATCAGGAAACAACGGGGAATTATCGGCAAGGATGCTAATTATTAATTACAGAGAGGGTTAAGAAATGAAAATTACAAAAACTACAATCAACTTCGCAGCAAAAAGAAATATCGAAATCAACACTTTTACTGATGAACAAGACGGAGATGTAGTATGGTTCTCTGAAATAAACGAAGACGGTGAAACAGAAGCTGAACCTATGTTCATCATGTACAACAATGAAAACGACTTAACTTGGAAGGGAAACATCTATCTGGATAAGAGTGTTAAAGAAGAATTGCCAGCTACAATAAACTCTGAAAAGCATCTTAAAGAAGTTATCGTTTTCTTAAGCCAAAATATCTAATATCAATATCAGCGGAAAGGATAGCCGCGAAGAAACTCGGTGAACTTTATACTGACATCTTCGAAGCCTATTCAAAATTATTTTTTGAGCGTCAAATCAATATGTGTGAACTTGCAATTACGGATATGTCAAAAGGCTCAAATATAGCGCCAATAGCTGTTCTAAAGCATATGCAAGATAAAAGTAAATTTAGTGATTAAGAGGTATATCATGTCAAATCAATACAAAACAGCAAATTATATCACCCGCGTTGTTGCTGATGGTATGGCACAAATCAACTGTGGATTATCAATTAAACATGTTAAAGAATCTTATCTACGTCATCAACTTGTTATTTCTGTTAAATGTTATGATGTTGATGCTTGCTATGATGTATTCAATCGTCTTGATGCTTGCCGCGAGAAAGAAGAGTTTTTAAAAGTTGCTAAAGAAATTTTCTCAACTCAGAGGAAAATTATAGATACTTATCCCGCTAAGATTCATCTTAAAGAAATGTACGATAAAATCAATAATAGGTATATGTGATTAGTGTTATTTAGTTATATTAACAAGAGTGAATATTATGAAAATATCAGAACTAATTAAACTATTAAAAGAACGTTTGGGAGATGAATGGGATAGTTTTGAAGAGATAACTTACGGTACTTTTTATGATTTAATCGAATGATTACTTCGCCACACTGGGAAAAATAGGGAGTTACTGACAGGGAAGCCAGTCTTTAACGAGGACAATTAATGAGTAAATTAAATAAAACAGAAATAGAATGGCTTGATAAATTGCAACTAATACTAAATCTATGCCCGTCAGAAAGACTAGGTTTTTACACGATTGGAGGAGGAGAATTATTTGTTTATGATTTATCGAAATTAGGCGTGATA
Source organism: Photorhabdus temperata (assembly GCF_025384845.1). Lineage (NCBI taxonomy): Bacteria > Pseudomonadati > Pseudomonadota > Gammaproteobacteria > Enterobacterales > Morganellaceae > Photorhabdus > Photorhabdus temperata. The sequence goes on from NZ_JAJAFX010000047.1 coordinate 29,370, forward strand.
GAAGAAATTCAATATAAAACCGGGAAAGACTATCCGGTTTGCATTGAAAGAGCTGGAGCCGATTTTAACTATTTTTTGAATTTTCCTGCTCGGGTTGACGGTGTAGCCGGTTGATTAAATACAATTAATAAAGTGAGGATTAAACAATGTCAGACAATAAAAGACACGTGCACGCTGATTCAATGCTTGAATATGCGATTGATGCTTCGAAAACTGATAAGCCTTGGAAATTGTGGGAACAAAAACCAAATGATTTTACTGCGCCGTGGATAGATTGCCGCGGACACCCGTTGTGGCAGCTAAATATGCAATATCGCCGCAAGCCCGAAATGATCACTGTCGGCAACGTCAGTTTTCCGAAGCCTGTTGATTATAAATTAGAAATAGGCACAGAATATTGGTATGTGGGAATGGATGAAGTTTCCAAAACCATTTGGAATGGTTTTATCTCTGATCTGCGAAAATTAGAGCGCGGCAGGATTCATTTAGCTAAAGAAGCCGTTCAACAACATTTTGATGCGTTAATTAAGATAAACAAGGGTGAGTTTTAAATCTCAATTTCATTATTTTTCGTTCTGTGTATCACTCCTTATTTGCCCCAATCTTGGGGCACCTTTTTTCTTATTTTAAAGTGCATCCAGCTAATCGAATATATCGGCAAGTGCACTTTCAAACAAGAAAAGGAGGCATAAACCAATGCAAAAAGTAAAACCTGTCCCACTCGAAAAAATGCCAACAAATAACGCCGTTCGACGTTTACGTTGGTTACGTAAGCGTTATTTATTGGAAAAAACCCCGAACGTTACTTTTCCACTTAATTTATATGTGTAGCGAGGTACATTTCTATGAGTCTTGAATCAAACTTAGCGTTGAATAATGAACTGTTATCGCAACAGAACGTGTTGTTAACGCAGTTATTAGCCGCACTCAGCAGCAATAATACCCTCACCCCGAGTACTCAACCAACACCAGCGAAAATTAAAAATACCAAAAATAAATCGGAACAACCGATTACTGATACGGAAATTACAATTAAAGATGTCAATATTGACACCTTGGATTTAGAGACGGTAGTCGCTCTCGCAGTGTTGTTTAAAGATGATGCGCATACCATGACCAACGATAAATACCAAGCCGCCCGGAAAATCATAGACGGAGTGGGCGACGCTCGGAACGGGCGGGCAGATGCACTGCATTCAGCATTAGCAGGTTTATCTGAACTCAACGGGCAAAATAATTCGGTCATTCTCGACCTATGTTTAGAAATACTGGCTAACTGGGATGATATCCCTGGCATTACAGAACGCCGAGAGTTTGCCTTAGAACTGTTGAGTGAAGGCAAAGCTAAAACTTGTGACCAGGAGCCAGAGCCAGAGCCAGAGCCAGAGCCAGAGCCAGAAAAAGATATGGATTTTCCAGCACTGCGTAAACAGGCTGAAAGTTACATTCTGCATTTAGCGACGAACGGCTATCGGCAAGAAGCCGTCGATATTCTGGCAACATGTAACGCCAAAAAACTGGGCCAAGTACCTGACGAGAAGTTAGCCGAAATCATTGCGCTCGCTGAAGCCGCACTGGAGGCTTGACGATGCCAACGACTCACGCACGTTTGTCCCCCTCTTCTGCACATCGATGGCTCCGGTGCCACGGCAGTTTAGCACTCGAAGCCGATATACCCGATGATAAAGGGTCACCCTTTGCCCTAGAAGGAACCGCCGCACATGCACTAGGTGAATGTGTCTTACGTAACCGTCAGAATCCCGCTTTTTTAGCGGGAACCACGTTAACTTGTGGGCTGAATACGGCGGACTACTTAGGGACTTATCCGCTCAACGAATATGGTACCCCACAAGTTAATTCGGAAATGGTAGAGGCTGTGGGCCTTTATGTTGATACCGTCTGGGAACTTGCCCAGGGCTGTGAGCTGCTCATAGAGCAAAGAGTCGATTTCTCAGATGTAATCAGAGTTGCTAACTCCTTTGGTACCGCGGATGCAATCGTCATTAAAGGTGATGAATTACAAATTCACGATCTTAAGTATGGCAAAGGTGTAAAAGTCTACGCTGATGAAAACGAGCAGTTACAGCTCTATGCGCTGGGTGCGCTTGATCAGTTCAGTATGTTGTACGATTTCACAACGGTTAGATTGTTCATCCATCAGCCGCGACTCAACCACATCTCGGAATGGGCGATTAGCGTTGAGGACCTTCGGATTTTCGGAGAACGAGCGCAAGAAGCGGCGGCGTCTGTCATTATTACAACCGCTATCGCGGAATGCGAAGGTGTTGAAACACTACCCGCTGATGTGTTCACGCCGGGTGAAAAGCAATGCCGGTTCTGTAAAGCCCAAAGCGTATGTAAAGCCGGAGAACAACACCATTTTAATACCGTAGCTAATGATTTTGTTGATCTCTCCCAACAACTTGAGCCGCAGTTATCCGGGGCTAAAGAGCATATTCGCAACGCGGATAACGCACATCTTGCCGACGTGTATAGTCAACTCGACTTTATTGAAAGCTGGTGTAAAGCCGTTCGTTCACGCGTCCAGGATGAACTACACGCCGGTAACGTTATACCGGGTTTTAAATTAGTAACAGGTAAACCCGGTAACCGAGCCTGGGAAAATGAAAATGCTGCGGAAAAAATGCTCCAGAGCTTTAAACTTAAGGGCAATCCCATTTACACACGAAAGGTTATCAGTCCAACCCAGGCAGAAAAATTGCTCAAAAAAGAAAGCCCGCGTCGATGGACAAAACTCCAAGCCCTTATTACCAGAGCGGAAGGCCAGCCCGCTGTTGTCCCCGACGCTGACCCACGCCCTGCTTTAAATATCAATATCGTAAATGACTTTGACGATTTGACGGCAAACGCCGACGATCTCATATAAAGGAAAAAAACTATGAAAGTAAAATTAAACAATGTCCGTCTCGCCTTCCCTGACCTCTTTGACGCTACCCAAGTTAACGGCCTGGGCGATTTCAAATTTCGAGCAACTTTTCTGATCCCGAATGACCATCCGGCAAACGCCGAGATAGAAGCCGCGATTAAGAAAGTGGCAACGGAAAAATGGGGGGCTAAAGCGGACTCGGTTATCAAATCCATTCGCGGTAACAACATGCGCTTTAACTATCGTGATGGCGATGAAAAATCAGAATACGAAGGCTACGCGGGCCATATGTATATCAGTGCGAGCAACAAAGCCCGACCTTTAGTCATCGATCGTGACAAAACTCCACTAACCGCCGCCGATGGTCGCCCCTATTCAGGCTGCTATGTTGACGCGGCGATTACCCTTTTTGCGTATGACAACCAGGGCAAAGGTATTTCCGCTTCACTCGGCGGTGTCCAGTTCCGCAAAGACGGTGATGCCTTCGCCGGGGGTGGCGTGGCAAGTGAAGATGATTTCGACGATATAGCAGACGGCGCTGACGCGGAAGCCCTAATCTAACCGTACATTACCCGGTCACTCAGGCCGGGTACTCTTATAGAAGGCCATGCATCATGCCAAAGATTCTCTGGCTCGACCTGGAAACCTATAGTGAAATCCCAATCAAAAATGGGATACACGCTTATGCCGAAGGCGCGGAGATTATGCTCTTTGCCTGGGCCATTGACGATGAACAAGTCAACGTGTGGGATGTTACTAGCAATGAGGAAATGCCCGAACTACTCCGGATAACTCTGTACGATCCGGATGTGGAAATCTACGCGCATAATTCACATTTCGATCGCACAATTGTCATCCATTCACGTAGCCAGTTATTTCAAGGTCGTAAAGCGTTGCCACATCCCTGTGAAAAAATAGCTCGCTGGCGCGACACAATGGCGCAAGCGCTGGCACATGGTTTGCCGGGAGCGTTAGGCACTTTATGTGAAATATTGAACGTTCCACAAGATAAAACCAAAGATAAAGAAGGCAAAGCGCTGATCCAGTTGTTCTGTAAGCCCCGCCCTAAAAACGCTAAAGTGCACCGGGCTACTCGCGAAACCCATCCCGAAGAATGGAAACGTTTTATTGAATATGCCGGACTGGATATTGACGCCATGCGCGAAGTGCATAAAAAGCTACCTGTTTGGAATTACCAAGGCATTGAGTTGGCTTTGTGGCATCTTGATCAACGCATCAATGATCGCGGGGTTGGAATGGATATCACACTTGCCAACGCCGCTATCACTGCGGTCAATCAGGAGCAGAAACAGCTTGCAAAACGTACCCAAGCCTTAACTGACGATGATGTACATGCAGCAACGCAGCGTGACGCCCTGTTGCTGCATATCACCACATGCTATGGCGTTGAACTGCCGGATATGCAGGCCAGTACATTGCAACGTCGGATAAGCGACCCAGATTTACCGCTTGAACTACGCGAGTTACTCAGTATTCGCCTGCAAGCAAGCACGACGAGTACAAGTAAATATAAGACGTTGGTAAATGGGGTAAACCGGGATGGACGTTTGCGCGGCACCTTACAATTTTGTGGCGCGTCACGTACAGGTCGTTGGGCTGGGAGGTTGTTCCAGCCTCAAAATCTCCCACGGCCAGCACTAAAGCAAGATGTCATTGATTTTGGTATCGACGCACTAAAAGCAGGTGCCGCAGATTTGTTGTTTAATAACGTCATGGAGTTGACCAGTTCCGCATTGCGCGGTTGTATTATTGCGCCTAAAAGTAAAAAACTGGTTGTAAGCGACTTGTCTAATATCGAAGGCCGCGTCCTTGCCTGGCTGGCGGGCGAAGACTGGAAAACTCAGGCATTTCGAGATTTCGACGAGGGCAGCGGTCACGATCTTTACAAGCTGGCTTACGCACGTGCTTTCAATATCCAGCCTGATGAAGTCACGAAAGACCAGCGCCAGATTGGGAAAGTTATGGAACTGGGTTTGGGCTACGGTGGCGGTGTCGGCGCGTTTCTGACGTTTGCCGCAGCATACAGTTTAGACTTAGAAGCCCTTGCAGATGCAGCTTTAGCTAACATTCCCACATCTGTACAACGCGAGTCGTTAAGCTGGTACAAGAAATCGGTTGAACAAAAAAAGACATACGGTTTAACTGAGCGTGTTTTTATTACTTGTGATTCGCTTAAGCGGATGTGGCGCAATGCACACCCGGCTACCACGTCGTTTTGGTATGAACTGGAAGAAACCGTAAAACGGGCTATCGCAATGCCTAAAATTACATTGCAGTGCCGCACGCTAAAAATCCGGCGTGACGGCAATTGGCTACGTATTCAGTTACCGTCCGGCCGTGCCGTTTGCTACCCATCGCCCTGTGATGACGGCAAGATCAGTTATATGGGGGTAAACACTTATTCTCGCAAATGGCAACGACTTCATACTTATGGCGGGAAATTAGTTGAAAACGTGACGCAAGCTACGGCTCGCGATGTACTCGCATCGAACATGCCGCGCATCGAAGACGCCGGATATAATATAGTGTTGACGGTGCATGATGAAGTATTAACGGAAGCACAAGATACCCCGGATTTTACCCATGAGCATTTAAGTAGCCTGCTTTCGACTAACCCAGATTGGGCTTTGGATTTACCACTTAATGCGGGGGGATTCGAGGCTTATCACTATCGTAAGGACTAATATAAATGAATATCGATGAACTCGTTTTAAATAACGATACTATTGTCTGGCGTTGGAAAACACATAGCAATGAATTATTAACTCCATCTGAAATGTCCACAGATCATCTTTTTTATACACTACGGATGATTTGGAATAATTTCATGCCAACAGGTGTAAGAGTGGGTGATGTCAAATTATATGAGTTTGACGCTTTTTACACACCTCAATATATGAAAAACGCAATTAAATATATCGCAACCGAATTAACCCATCGTGACGATATACAGAGTATTCATGCTAATGAATTCCAACAAATAATTACGTGGCTTCAAACCTATAAATTAAATATCAGCGGGTGATAATTTTATGGCATTCAAATATCGTGACAGCCCGCTTTATTTACGGGCTGCGCATGAAGCTGCACAGCTTGAGCGAGAAGATGAGTATAGACAGGCTGCTCAAGCTTGGTCTAAAGCTAACCGCTTTTCTCGCAACCCACTAAATCAAACATGGAGCGAACACCGCGCTGACTTTTGTCTGATGCAAATTGAAAGGGAAAAACTCAAAAAGAAAAAGAGGTGATGTTATGGCATACATTCGTGAAGACCGTATTGAAAAGCATCTCGTCAAAGCCGTGCAACAAGCGGGCGGCATCGCTTACAAATTCGCATCACCCGGTCGGCGTTCCGTGCCTGACCGACTCGTTATACTTCCCGGAGGCCGTATCATATTTGTTGAATGCAAAGCCCCCGGTCAACAACCACGACACGACCAATTACGTGTACACGACAAACTACGTGCACTAGGCTGTGAGGTCTTCGTACTCGATTCTAAAAATTTGGAAGGAATTCTATGATAACTAACGCAATGTGTCCGATTTGTAAAAAACGTGAACATAGTCAAATTCGGACAATCTCTCATATTAAAGTTTGTAACTTTTGCAGCACTCGAATTTTTAAGCCATATGATAAACATGACGCCGGTAAATATCGATTTAGTCTATTACCTTTGCAACCGGTAATAGAAACCCTGCGCGTTTTGGAATTTGGCGCGAATAAATATTCGCCTGATGGTTGGAAATACGTTCCTAATGGACTGACTAGATATTTCGACGCGTTAATGCGGCATATTTTCGCTTATCGTTCTGGTGAAAAATACGATCCCGAAAGCAATCTTTCCCACCTTGCACACGCTGCGTGTTGCCTTCTGTTTTTGATGGAATTAGAAGACCTTATAACGGAGAAACAAAAATGAGTAAACCATTCACAGTTGATACTCTTATTTCGCGACTACAACAACTTAGCAAAAACGGCAAAGGTAATTATATTGTAGATATACCCGATGAATATAACGGGGGTTGGATGGAAGTAAAAGAGAGAAATATCGTAATAAACGATAAACATAAAACCGTTTTTTTAGACTTTAGTAAAGATTATCCGGGTGAATATGGTAAGTCATGGTGGGATAAATAAATAGAGCTATCCGCAGATATAAAGGCGTACGTATATGCAAAAAATCTTTCACGCCAGACCATATCAAGACCTCATTATTAACCACGAGATCGACATCCCTCGTTCAAATATTTGGGCTGGAATGGGTATGGGGAAAACCGTAGCGACGTTAACGGCACTAGAAAATCTGTATATGGCAGGCTCAGAAACCCGCCCGTCATTAATCTTAGCGCCACTTCGCGTGGCGCAATCTACATGGCCTGATGAAGTCGATAAGTGGGACCACTTTAGAAATATCGAAGTACAGGCGATTACAGGTTTCGTTAAAGAACGCGCTCTCGCTTTGCAAAACACGAATGCCAGTGTCTTTACAACGAACTATGACAACCTCGTCTGGCTTGTGGAAACCTTGGGGAAAAAATGGCCGTTTGGTACTGTCATTGCTGATGAAAGTACCCGACTAAAATCTTTCCGGTTACGGCAAGGTGGCAAACGTGCAGCAGCGCTGGCAAAAGTCGCTCACAAATTTGTACATCGTTGGGTAAATCTGACAGGCACCCCCTCACCGAACGGCTTACAGGATCTATGGGGCCAGGCTTGGTTTGTGGATCAAGGGGAACGCTTAGGCCGTACGTTCGGTGCGTTTACAACTCGTTGGTTTAACAGTATTCCAATGGGCGGTACGGGTATCAATAAAATTGAAGCCCGGCCGTACGCGCAAGAACAAATACATGAAGCCTTACGCGACTTGACCCTATCATTAGATGCTGCTGATTGGTTCGATATTCAGGAACCCATTCATAACATCATTCAGGTAACTCTGTCTGCTAAAGCCTTCAAACAATACAAAGCAATGGAAAAGGAAATGTTTTTAGAGATTGGAGGTACAGACATAGAAGCGCCGAACGTAGCAGCCAAGACCATGAAATGTTTGCAAATCGCGAGTGGCGCTATCTATACAAACGATACAGGTAGTTGGTCCGAGTTGCACGATGCTAAACTACAGGCACTGGATAGTATTATCAATGAGTCCGGTGGTACGCCGGTACTAGTCGCGTATCACTGGAAGCATGATTTAGAACGACTGCTTAAAGCCTTCCCACGCGGACGCCACTTAGACGACGATTCACAGACACTAAGAGACTGGAACACCGGAAAGATCCCAGTTTTGTTTGCCCATCCCGCTAGTGCCGGTCATGGATTAAATTTGCAAGACGGCGGCAACATCCTAGTATTCTTCTCTCACTGGTGGGATTTAGAGCAGTACCAGCAGATCATCGAGCGCATTGGTCCCACGCGACAGGCACAAGCCGGATATAACCGGCCGGTTTGGATACATCATATTGTTGCTACTCATACAGTAGATGAAATGGTTATGGAACGGCGTAATTCAAAACGCCAAGTGCAGGATATTTTATTGGATGCTATGAAAAAGAAGCAATGAAGTAGGCTTGTCATATCGGGATTACATTACAAATAAATTCGTATTGGAGATTGAACAATGAATGAATTTATACCTGATGTTGTTGATATTTGGGTCGAGGTGGTAGATGAATGACTACTTATGTCACTATTTCTACTTCGTGTGGAAAAGAATGTTCTTACATTACATCACTAACACCTTTATATTCTATGGCTTGGCATCAATAGAAGCCAAGCATATCGCAGCGTGTGAAGTTAAATCTTATCCCAAAGCGCTTGGTGGTTGGAGATATATTCACCCGCATGAAGCGGCGAGAGATCGAATAATTTATTTGTGGAGTAATTAAAAATGTCAAAACATGAATACATCATTAAATCGTTCGGCCAAAAATATCCAGATGACGCAGTTAGGTTTTGCACTTCGATAACATTACCAAACAACGGAATAGTTATTGCTGAAATGGCAGCAGAAGAATATTTCAAGAAACGCACTGGTCGCGGCAATTCCTGGCCTTTAGACTTTGAAATCTATATTAACGGTAGCAGCATTGGTATATTTTCTGTAGAAATCATGACGATTTTTAATGCGTTTAAAAAAAGGGATGAGAAATGAATCAATCGCCCTATGTCAAAACAAAAGAATTAGCCGAGCGATACGGTGTAAAACCACACACTATCAGATTGTGGGTGAGCAATGGGAAGCAAAAAAGGGAGGGCTTCCCAAAACCCAAGTTTAAATCCGATCAGCTTAATTTTTTGTGGCAGGATATTCTTGACTGGGAGAACGGGAAACGATTTTAGTCAACTTCGCCCACCAGCGTTCATATGCTTCCTTTTGTTCATTCAGGTAGGTGTGCTTGTCGTACACCTGCCATATTCCCGGTAATTTATGCCCTATCATAATTTCAGCCACATGAGGCGGTGTTAATTCAGAAACTCCGGTACGCATGGTTCTGCGCAAATCGTGGATAGACCAGGAAGTGTAGGGATCGAAGTGAGGGGCCATCTTTTTATTGAGAACATCAATAATGTTCGCATGTGATCCCTTGGCGAAGGGTTTGCCATCAAATGCAGTAAACAAATATTCACT
>NZ_JAJAFX010000048.1:0-37933 GCF_025384845.1 Photorhabdus temperata
TGCTCTCCCTACTTAGTGAGAAAAAATGGACACAGCATTTTTCATAATGAAAAAAACAAACCCCATTATTTTGAATGGGGTTTGTCAGCGGTCTGAAGAACCCTGATAGGTTCCTTTCTATAGATAAAAAATTATCAGCTCAGGAATGAATTACTTCTCGTCATGTGCACTACTGTCTTCGCGGCAATTGCCCGCGGAGCAATGACCATATAAATAAAGGCTGTGGTTTGAGAGTTTAATCCCATAACGTTCAGCTATATTCTTCTGGCGTTTTTCGATCTGTTTGTCACTGAATTCAATGACTTTACCGCAATCCAGGCAGATTAAATGGTCGTGGTGGTGTTGTTGAGTGAGTTCAAAAACCGATTTGCCACCTTCAAAATTATGACGGGTGACAATGCCGGCGTCATCAAACTGATTCAACACGCGGTAGACAGTAGCGAGGCCAATCTCTTCACCGTTATCAATCAGTTTTTTATAGAGATCTTCCGCACTGACGTGGTGGTATTCAGGATCCTGTAATACTTCTAGTATTTTCAATCGTGGAAGTGTTACTTTAAGTCCAGCATCTTTTAATGCCTTATTGTTGTCGGTCATGCGGATTCAGTCCTGTTACTCAGTAAAGTGAACTTAGCGATACTTCAAAAAGTACCAGTTAGTTATCAGATTATGATTATAGGCATGGCTAATGAAAATGAAAACCACGTTAACCTTAACTATCATTACACATTTTGCCAGAATAATCATTTGTAAGACGCAGGAATAACCTTACTATTTATAATGTTTAGGCTATCTTTTCGCCATTCTTCGTAGTAAAAGAGCGGATGTGAGCAGTGTGTTGACAAAAGCAAATGGCTACTCACCTACCGCGTATTCACTATTGATAAGAAATAGCCTGCACCAATATACGCCTATTGGGGTAAATTCCTATCCGGCAATAATTTCCGCCAGACTCATCTCTTCGTAGATCTGTTTAGTCCAGGAATTAACGCGTTCTTCGGTTAATTCTGGTTGGCGATCTTCATCAATAGCCAGCCCAATAAAATGGTCATCATCAGCCAGACCTTTTGATTCTTCAAAGTGATAACCCGCCGTTGGCCAGTGACCAACAATAATTGCTCCACGGGGTTCAATAATGTCACGGATAGTGCCCATCGCATCACAGAAATATTCCGCGTAATCTTCCTGATCGCCGCAACCGAAAAGAGCAACCAGCTTCCCGTCAAAATCGATCTCTTCCAGAGTAGGGAAGAAATCATCCCAGTCACACTGAGCTTCTCCGTAGTACCAGGTGGGGATGCCGAGCAGCAGAATATCGAACTGTTCGATATCTTCTTTACTGCTCTTGGCAATATCGTGGACTTCAGCAACATCAGAACCCAGAATTTTCTGGATTTTTTTGGCAATATTTTCTGTGTTGCCGGTATCGCTACCAAAGAATATACCTATAATTGCCATAAAATTATATAACCTCTTGTTTTATTTGTGTATTTCTGTTTGAGATATACGTATAAAATGTCAAAATCAGCAGAAAAATTCTGATTGTATTAATAAAAAAACAAAATCCTATTCTGACCAAACAGCAAGGACAATTCTGTCAAATTTGTGTGATTTCGTGCCTTCAATGCTATCAAGCAGTGATGTCACTTTCTGCTAACTGGGCCAGCAAAATTTGCTCAATGAGTTCACTGCGGCTGATATTGCGTTGCTGCGCAAGAAAGTTCAGCGCATCGACTGCGTCAGCATTTATTTTCAATTCCACACGACGCAGACCACGCACCTTATCACGGCGAAGCTGGTTACGTTTATTGACTCTGAGCTGTTCATCCCTGGAAAGTGGGTTGGTTTTTGGGCGCCCCGGTCTGCGTTCGTTTGCGAACAAATCCAGAGTAGTGCGATCCATTTGTTCTTTTGCCATAAATTCAACTACTAAAGGGCGTATACCATAAAATATAGCACGCCATGATACCCCAGCTTCCCGTGTATCGCTACTGCCTGACAAAGATAAAAAGCCGTGTCACTGTTTATTCGTAAAGAATGTCCATTGCGTTCCGATTTTAACGGTACTGGTATTTTCTGCGGTACTCGATTGGTGTTAATCCATTCAATTTCTTGAATAGTTCTCTGAAGTAGCGAGTATCTTCATAGCCAACTTCATGGCTGATTTCTTCTATAGTCTTATTCGATTTTTCTAAGCAGTATTTTGCCAGGGATAACCGAATTTGCTGGATATATTGAATCGGTGTCTGGCCGGTCGCTGTTTTAAAGCGCCGCTTCATCTGCCTTTCACACAAATGAATTTTATCTGCCAAATCGCTGACCGATAATATGTCTGATGGGGTGGTAGAATGCATCCAATCCTGTAGTTTGTGGATTAATGTGTCTGAATGCTGGCGGTATGGTACAAAACTTGCCAGAGTATGTGGGGGCCCCCCTTTTATATCACCAAATATCAGTTGGCTACAGGCCTCTCTGGTATTTTGACCATATATCTGTTCAATAATATGCATCATCACATCATTGTATTCATAGGTGCCGGAAGTACAAAAAATATTGTTATCGCTGGTGACTTTTATTTCTGAATGTAACTGTACTTGCGGAAACATGTCCTTGAATAAGTTGGTAAATAGCCAGTGTGTGGTGGCTTTGCGGTTATTGAGTAAATTAGCTTTAGCCAGTACAAAAGAACCTGTACAAACGGAAACGATAGGGATATTTTTTTCTTCCATCATTTGAAGCCAATCTAAGGTTTCTTGGGTACAAAAATCGAAATCGTAATAAGGGACCCCAATTGAACCCACCAGGATAATATCTGTTTGTTTAATTTCTCCTATCAGTTTATTGGGTTTTAGCCGAACACCACCCAGCCCGACAGCATCCTGATTATCCTGTGTGACAATATTGATTTCTGGCTCCGGCGCGCTAGCTAAACGAGCGGCAATGGTTAAAATTTCTATTGGGCCGGTAATAGAAGTCAGAGATCCTCCTGAAAATGCTAAAGCGCTTAAAGAAACTGGATTCCTGTCCATAAAATTCTCCAACTTAAAAATTAAGATGTATCAAGATATTTTATTATCTAACATATTAATAACTTATTATAACAATTATAATTAATTTAATTACATCGAGTTATTTTTTTGAACAAATAAGTAAGGTTAGATACAATTTCAGTCAAAGTTTATTCAATTCTTGTTAAAGAGTTAAATGGGTGGTCATTGAGTTTTCGCCAACTTGTTGATACCACAAGTGAGCGTATAAGCCGCCTTGCTGGAGCAATTGGTCATGTGAGCCAAATTCGACAATTTGCCCCTGATCTAACACACAGATTTTATCCACGTGGCGAATCGTATTGAGCCTGTGAGCAATGCTGATAACTGTTCTGTTACGGCATATTTCGTCCATATTTGCCATGATTGCCGCTTCGGATTCATAGTCCAATGCTGAGGTGGCTTCATCAAGGATCAGAATCGTTGGGTTGACCAGGAGCGCTCTTGCTAATGCGATTCTCTGTCTTTGACCGCCGGAGAGATTTGCCCCTTTTTCCCCAACCGGATGTGCAAAACCGTGAGGGAAGGATTGAATAAATTCAATGGCGCCGGATAACTCAGCAGCGCGGTAGACTTCTTCATCTGTCGCATTGGGTTTACACAGCCGAATGTTATCGGTGATGCTGCCGGAAAACAGGATACTTTCCTGGAGTACAACACTCATATTGCGGCGTAAGGAGACGGGATCGGCAATAGCCAGATCCATGCCATCAATCAGAACTTGTCCATGCTGAGGTACATATAGCCTTTGTAGCAAACGGGTGAGCGTACTTTTACCTGAACCAGATGGTCCGGTTATGCCAATAAATTGACCGGATTTTATCGATAACGACAGGTTTGCCAGAACTTCCGGCGTGTCGTCATGGTAGCGAAAGCGAATATTTTTGAATTCAATCTGGCCTTCCAGCTCAGGTACAGAAGCCAATCCCTGTTTACTGTTCTCCATTGGCTCATCAAGAATATCCCCCACACGTTTCAAGGCGATTAACGTATGCTGAAAATCCTGCCAAACTTGTGCGAGCCGGAGGATAGGTTGCGTGACGTGTCCGGCCAGCATATTGAAAGCGATAAGTTGCCCCGGAGTCAGTTCACCGCGCAGGACTTCTGTCACTCCCCACCATAAGAGGATCGCGGCGGTAAATTTCTGGACAAAATCGATTCCCTGTCCTGCGATTAAACCGCTTTTCTGTGCCGCGAAGCTTTTAGTCAACTGCTGGCTGAGAATACGTTGCCACTGATGTAAGAAACGGTTTTCAGTCGCGGTGGTTTTGATGGTTTCAATCCCGGTGACGGCTTCGGTCAGAAAGCTTGTTGCATTTGCATCGGTTTCATATTCTGCTTCTACTTTGCGGCGAATAATCGGCCCGGCGACGACCCAGAATACGAAATAAACAAAAAGTGAGCTAATAACAATCCAGGTGAGTATCCCGGCATAATAAAACATGATGCCAATAAACATGATGACGAAAATTAAATCCAGCAACAGCATCAGGGTAGAACCTGTCAGAAACTGGCGGATTTGAGACATCTCTCTGACTCTGGCAATGATCTGCCCGGTTTGCCGTTGTTTAAAATATTGCAGCGGCAATCCTGCCAGATGACGATACAGTCGCCCGGATAGCTCAGAATTGATCTGGCTTGCCATGTGCCCAAACACGGTATTGCGCATAAAGCTATACAAAGGTTCGGCAAGGGCGATAGCCAGCATAGCGATGCCTAATACATGCAGGCTGGATAAACTTCGGCCTACCAAGACCTTGTCGATGATGTTTTCAAACAGTATCGGGCTGACCAGCGCAAATAACTGGAGAACTATGGCGAACAAAAACAGATCTCTTATCTGACTTTTCTGCCGGAAAATTGAGGGATAAAACCAGCTCAAGCCGAATTTGACATGCTTCTTAGTTAATTCCTGATCTGCGATCAAAAGAATTTTATAGGCACTTTCTTTATCATCAGCAGGTAAAGGGAGTGACCGCGTTTGTTTAGTCGCAGGATCGAGAACGGTAATATTGTCATTATCGACTTCAATAAGTACCCACCACTGTTGTTCCAGTTCGATCAATGCTGGTAAAGGCAGCGTCGGCGCGATATTAGCAGTTAAGCGCTCAATTTTACTGTGCAGCCCGATAGCGTTGGCGGCTTCACGCAGTTGTAAATCACTCAGATGTAAAGAATCAAAACCCAGGCTGTGTTGAAGTTGATCGACAGTGGCTGATTTATGAAATTGTTTCCCCACATAGACGATGCAATCCAGCGCCCGATTATGAATGTAGCGACTGGAATCAGTGGCAGAAGATGGTAATAGGTTCACGATTATTTCTCCCTCAATGCTTCAGACTGATACTCTCTGATAGGACTCAGGAGATAATCGATAACGCGGCGCTGATCAGTTTTGATTTCGGCGACAATGGACATACCAGGGGTAATTTCAACCCGGGTATTGTCTATGGCAATGCTATTACGTTTAAGACTGACTTGAGCAGGAAAGACCAATCCTAACTGTTCATCTGTGGTTGAGTCTCTGGATATGCTCAACAGTTCACCGTCGATAGTGCCATAACGCGTATATGGGAAGGCATCGACTTTAATAGTGACTTGTTGCCCCGAATAAACAAATCCGGCGTCTTTGTTTAAAATTTGCACTTCCGCTAATTGCACATTGTCATCAGGAACGATCACCATCAAGTTTTGCGCCGGTTGCAGTACCGCACCTAACGTATGCACGCTGAGTTGTTGAACGGTTCCTGTGACCGGGGAACGAATGACTTCAAGTTGTTCTCGTACCTGAGCTTTTGCAAGCTCTTGCTCTAAAACGACCAATTGAACTTCGGCCTGTTTTCTTTTATCAAACCATTCGCGCTCTTTTTGTGTTTTCAGACTGTTTAAACGCTCTTCCAGGCTAATATATTGCGATTGCAGAACATGAAGCTCCGCATTTTGTTGGGCAATCAGGCGTTCTGTTTCCAGAAACTCTTTTTCCTGTTCAAGATATTCAACTTTACTGATCACTTGTTTTTGACTTAAGGTCTGACGTGCTTTTAAACGCTGGCTGATATTTTGCCGGAGCTTAGTGAGCGCATTGAGATCGCTTTTTCGTGATTGTTGAGAAGAGAGATTCACGTTCATCTCTGCTTTCAGATTTGTTACAACAGCTTCATATTCTCTTTTCTCACGGGAATAGTTTTCAGCAACTTGTGTTTGCTGGGATGCCGGCAATGCTTGGAACAGTGCCTGTTCTGTTGGTTCCTGCTTTTCTGTCAAAGCCTGATAACGAATTTTTTCGTGGGCTTGATATTCGATCTGCTTGAATAACCGGGTGATGTCCTGGTTAACACCGAGAGTATCGAGTGTCAGAAGAGGGGCGTCTTTCTCCACCCTTTGCCCATTCTGAACATGGATAGCGGTTACCCGGCTTTGTTCGTATGCCTGAATTATCTGAGAACGGCCAGAGACAATCAGGCGACCGGTTGCGGTTGCCTGAACATCCAACTTACCCAAATAGGCCCAGAGCAAGGCTATGATAACGCCGATACTGAGCGTTATGGCGGTGTAGCGGGCGAAAGGTGACGGTGGGCGTTGTGATAACGCTAAATGTGTCGGTAAAAAGTCATAGTGCTGTGGGCGACAGCGCAACCGTGATTTTATTTTATCCTTAAACGCCTTAATCATGGCAAGGTACCTCCTGTTTTAATTCCTGTTGTAATCGCCAGAGTTTCCGGTACTGTTTGCCGTGGTTAAGCAACTGATCGTGAGAGCCTTGTTCGATAATTTCCCCCTGATTAAGCACAATGATGCGATCACAATGACGCACGGTTGAAAGCCGGTGGGCGATAGTGATAACGGTTCTGCCCCGGGCAATTTCTGCCATATTTGATTGAATGCGTGATTGTGATTCGTCATCAAGCGCACTGGTTGCTTCATCAAGAATGAGGATTTTGGGGTCAGCAAGGAGAGTCCGGGCAATAGCAAGCCGTTGACGCTGACCACCAGACAAAGATTGCCCGCCTTCTGCAATGGTTGTGTCATATCCCATCGGCAGCCTGAGAATAAATTCATGAGCGCCTGCCAATTTGGCGACTTTAATCACCGATTCCAGGCTGGCATCGGGTTTCGACTGAGCGATATTTTCATATACTGTTTTGTTAAATAAGAAATTTTCTTGCAGAACGACACCAACTTGTTGTCTGAGTGTTTCGATACCTATGTTTTGCAATGGAATACCATCTATGGTGATTGTGCCTGTTTCCGGGGTATAAAGGCGGAGTAATAAACGTGCCAGCGTGCTTTTCCCGGAACCGGAAGTACCCACAATACCTATGGTTTTTCCGGCTCTGATATCAAGGGTCAATCCTTTGATGGTTGGCGAAATATCAGGTTGATAGCGAAAGACAATATTGTTAAATGAAACTGCACCATGCAGCGTTACTTGTTGCTGGCCGGATTGCTGTTCGGTGGGCAGATTTAACATATCTCCTAATTTATCTATGGCTACCCGTGTTCTGATAAATTGCCCCCACAGCTCTACCAGCCTGGCTAATGGCTGGGAAGTGTGGTTAACCATCATATTGAAAGCGATCAACTGACCAATGGTCAGTTGCAGTGATAAAACCTCAGACGCACCTAACCAGAGAATCGCGGCATTGGTGATTTTTTGCAGTAGCATGACAATATGGTTTGAGCGATTACTCAATTGCTGTACGGCATAACTGGTCTTGACCGTCTTCTCAGTCTGGCTATCCCAGCGGCGAATGAATCTCGGCTCTATTGCCAGGCTTTTAAGGGTTTCAGAACCTGAAACGGTTTCAGTTAGAAAAGAAGTATTTATTGCTGCATGAGTGAACTGCTCTTCAACGGCCTTCTCCATGCGGGGAGTCAGCCACCATGCCAGAATGGCATAAAAAGGGATGGTGGCGATAAAAACCCAGGTAAGCGTGCTGGATAACAGACTCATCACATAGATGAAAACAAACATAAACAGCACATCGACGGATAAAGTGAACATTGAACCGGTCAGAAACTCCCTGACGGTATCCAGTTCACGCACCCGTGTGACAATCGCGCCTACCTGACGGGATTTAAAAAAGAGTAAAGGTAACCCAAACAGGTGCCGTACCAGCTTTAACCCCAGTTTGATATCGATACGGTTTGCGGTGTGAGCGTATTGGTACTCACGTAATCCACGTAAAACCACCTCTATTATGCCGGCGATAATTAAGCCAAAGACTAATACATCAAGGGTTGATAACGCCTGATGGATTAAGACTTTATCCATAACCACTTGAATGACTAATGGTGAAATGAGTGCAAGAATTTGCAGTACAAAAGAAAATAGCAATACTTCACCCAAGTTTTTCTTTTGTGCCAGAAATTCTGGAATAAACCAACTAATATCAAATTTAGTTTGCTTTTGTTTTACTTTAATCCATTTTCCACTCCACTCTTCCGTCAGTTTTTCTGCTGACCATACTTCTGGTGTTTCTTTATTCACTTTCTGAATGAGTGAATTATCTTTATTCGATTTGGCTAAAACAAAAGGCAAGCCATTATTATCAAACAAGATTGCGGGTAATGATATGTCATGATATTTCTTTCTTACAGAGTGTTTATTTGTAATAGATAAGTTAAATTTTTTCTCTATAGCCCTTATATAAGCGTGATAACAATCAGAACTTTTTAAGTTATCAATATCACTGATATTGTTCTTTCCATGGCAGATCATCAGTATTAATTTTAATGATGACAGGGTTAATTTCTCAATCTCATTCATGAATAAATGTCTTTAGAATTTGTATAAGTAATATTTGTATAAAATATTAATAAAAACAGATTGTTATGTTGCCTGTTTGTTATGTCGTAATTTAATGTCACTTAATTATCTTATATTTGTTGTCGGTAACAGTGTGGGTAAATAGGACTATATATGGGGGGTAAAGAGACTTTTTGGGATATGAATATTGTCTTTGAGTTTTTGCACTATATTATTTCATTTGACTCACTCATTTAGCAGCATTTATCGCTGTATAAACTCGAAATTTCTTTGAGTTTAATGCTTTTGTTGTTATATATATTTAGCATTGTTTTTAATGAATTGTTTGTTTTTTGGTGAATAAAATATGTCTGAAAAATTTGTACAAACCATCTCTAGCGTCAATTATAACAAAGGTATTTTCTCTCTTTATTTTGTTGGTCAGGAGCCAAATCGGATGGCGAACGGAATAATGGCGGAAAATGATAATGAGCTTGAATTAAAGCAAGTTATTCATATGCCGGCATCGGGATTTATGTATATGGTTTCGATGGTTAAAAATATGTTGGAAGATCCGCGTATGGCGGCGGAATTTGACAAACTGGTTGCTGCCGGGTTTTTACCTGTTCCACAAGTGGCCGAAGAGCAAGCTGCATCAGAAGCTATAGCGGAAGAATCTGCTAATGCTAAGAGACGCACATCTAAAAACGCAAAATAACACCTGGCGGTTAAGTAACGCATGGCGATTATACATCAACCAGCGAAACTGAATACCGCAGAAATTCAGGCCATGATCGGAGGAGTGATGCTGTTGAGTCAGTATTCTCCTTTGCATCGGAGATACCTGGTGTCCGAATGGCATCAGCGTATCTTACCTGCATTTGAACTGAATCAGTTTTGCTACTACGAAGATGAGCATGGGCGCCCAATTGCTTTCTGTAATTGGGCTTTTTTGTCTGAACAGAATCGGGAAGAGCTTCTTTCGGGAGAAAGAGAGCTTACCCACACGGACTGGCGCTCAGGTCCGTATATCTTTTTTCCCGAAATGATTGCGCCTTTTGGACATGGCCGCGAAGTTGCCAGGGATTTACGCCGCCGTGTTTTTTTACCGTGGAAAGGCCAGAAAGCTTGTACTGTCCGCGGGAAACTTGATGTCCAAAACAATCGCTGTATTCGTCAGGTGCAGTGGTTCTTTGTTTAATTTCTATATTATTATTTAAAGGCTTTCTAATGGGGAAATCATCAAATAGAAGTACCGAGTACTTCTTTACTGGAAAATACTACGACGATAATGATGGTAATAGTATTACTGCTATTGGTGTTGGTGGTGAAGTTTATGCTTATGGCGGAAATGATGATGTTACTGTTGGTTCATTAAAAGTCGATGTATACCATACAGATGGTGACCTTGCGGTAAAGGGAGCTTCAGGTTACGCCGGCGTCAGTAAAACGGGAAATGGTAGTCTGTCATTTGCGGGTGCCGCCGGTGCAGCTTTTATTAATCACACGGGTGATACGGGAAATTTAAATTATTCGGGCGCCGCCGGCTACAACAAACTGGTTCGTAAAGGTTTGTCTGGTGATACAAATTTTAAAGGGGCCGGTGGATACAATAAGTTATGGCATGAAACTAACTGGGGAAATTTAGATTTTGCCGGTGCAGGGGCATACAATGACATTGACCATACCTGGTTTAACCGTTATCAAGATTCACAGGGAAATGTCACTTTTAATGGCGCAGGCGCTGCAAACAGCATCAATTCACGAGTAGAGAGCGGTAACGTTACATTTAATGGGGCAGGTGCTGATAATCACATCGTACGTAAAGGTAAAGAAGGTAACATTATCTTACGTAGTGCGGGGGCATCGAATCGCATTGAGCGTGTACGCCAAAATAAAGATCGGTATGAACAGACCCGCGGTGATATTACTTTTGAAGGTGCGGGTGGTTATAACAAATTCTATTCTGATGTCGCACATGGCAATATTAATTTCTCTGGTGTTGGTGCTTACAATGAAATCACCAGAATAGACGCGAATAGCAATTTCGATGATGAGACACTGGAATTTGCTAAAGCTAAAGAAATCGTATTGATAACGGCAACGATGGGAGGAAGCTGGATCCAAGGGTCTCAGCAAGTTACAGGTATTAAATCAACCGTCGAACCGGATACCTATCTTTTTGCGTTTGCTGACAAAATGTACACTAAAATCAGTAAAGTCCAGCTTCAAAATAATCCCACCACCGGTAGACTCGGTTATCATGCCACTTCTTGGCATAAAGCAGGTAATCACCTTAAAGATCTTGCTGCGAAAGAAATTTCGTCAGGCAATGGATTTGTCACGGTAAACTCTAATGGCGCTTACCGTCTCTCCAGTTTGATTTTTGAGCATCAGCAACCCATTGAAATTCATGCTATCAAGGAAAGCCTGCTGATAGATCAGTGGGTAACCTATGCGGGGGGCATGGTGATTAAAGCAGAGGATATCTTGCTAGGTGATGCCAAAATGGGGGGATATGCGATCTTCTCTGATGGTCGCAAAGTCGATGTTTCAGCAGTCAAATCGAACCGGCAGCCCAATACTTATGTGTATGCCAAGGTAATGGGGTCATATACCAAAATCGTTGAAGTTCAGTTGAAAAACGATCCTGATACGAGGCAACTGAAATACAAAGCACTAGCATGGTACAAAGCAGGCGATCACACGCGTAATTTGGCTAATGAAGCGCTTTCCTATGCTAACGGATATACCTCTATTGGTCCCGGTTACACGTTAAGCCAGCTTCAATATGGCGTTAATACGGTGCGCCGTACCTCCCATCGATTAGTACATAGTGAAGAATATAGTCAGCAAGACCTTGTTAAATCATCCACAAGTAGTGGTTACGTTAATTTTAACGGTGTGGGTGGTGGAAACGTTATTAAATCTAATGTCACACGGGGAAATGTTAAGTTTAAGGGCGCAGGGGCGGCAAATGTCATTTTGCATGGCTCAAAATTCGGTGATACGAATTTTGATGGAGCGGGTGCAGCTAACGTCATTGTAAAAAGTGGTGAAAAGGGCGATCTGATATTTCATGGTGCGGGTTTAGCCAATGTCCTTGTCCACCAAGGCCAGAGCGGGAAAATGGATGTTTATGCTGGTGGCGCGGTAAATGTTCTTGTGCGTGTCGGGGATGGACAATACCTGGCTCATCTTCTGGCTTATGGCAATATCTCGATCCACAAAGGCAACGGTAACAGCCGGGTGCTGATGTTGGGCGGGTACAACACGCATACTCAAATCGGTAATGGCAATGGGAGCTGGTCCGGTGTGGGCGGTTTTAACGTCATCACCCAAGCAGGAACAGGGGATATCTCCTCAGTACTGTTGGGCGGCGCTAACGTGCTCACTAAGCTCGGTGCGGGAGATCTGGTTTCCGGTATGTTCGGTAGCGCCAATATTATCACCCATCTCAGTGATGAGACCGAAACTGCCGACACCACCGTCATTGCGTTGGGCGGAGCCAACATCTTTACCAAGAAAGGGAAAGGCAATGCCTTGGCGGTAATGGGCGGTGGCGCCAATGTTCTCACGCATATTGGTGACGGTAATACCACGGGCGTTATGCTCGGTGGCGCTAATGTTTTGACCAAAGTCGGAAAGGGTGACACGACTGGCATCATGTTTGGCATTGGCAACGTGTTGACCCATGTTGGCGACGGTTTGACACTGGGCGTGATGGCTTCGGCAGGAAATATCTTCACCAAAGTCGGAGATGGGACATCTATCGCGGCCATGATTGGTGCAGGCAACCTGTTTACCCATGTCGGTAAAGGGGATGCATGGGCGTTAATGGGCGGTGCAGTGAACGTCTTTACCAAAGTGGGTGACGGTAACGCGCTGGCATTGATGGTAGCCGCAGGCAATGTGTTTACTCATATTGGGGATGGCACAACTGTTGCGCTGATGTTGGCAAAGGGCAATATCGCAACGAAAGTGGGTAATGGCATGACCTTGGCGGCGATGATCGGTAAGGCCAATATCTATACCCATGTCGGGGATAGCGAGACATTTGCGGCCATGATTGGGGGGGCCAATGTGCTGACGAAAGTCGGTAATGACCTGACCGCTGCCTTAATGATAGGGAAAGCCAATATCTATTCGCATGTGGGTGATGGCGCCAGTATCGGTTTGTTTGCCGGTGAGCTGAACGTGATGACCAAAGTCGGTGAGGGTACAACGCTGGCGGCAATGTTTGGTAAAGCCAATATTATGACTCATGTCGGGAATGGTTTAACCGGCGTGTTAGCACTGGGTGAGGCTAATATCGTTACCAAAGTGGGTGATGATTTTATGGGAGTTGTTGCCGCGGCGAAAGCGAATGTTGTTACGCATGTCGGCGGTGCGACAACCGCTGGTATCCTGTTTGGTAAAGGCAATATTCTGACCAAAGCGGGAGACGGTACCATGATCGGCCTGCTTATTTCCGATGTGGGTAACGTGATGACTCATGTTGGAAAGGGGACGACGGTGGGTTTTGTCAAAGGTAAAGCCAATCTTATTACCAAAATTGGAGATGGTGCCGGGGTGAATGCGGTTTGGGGGGAAGCCAATATTCTGACGCAGGTTGGTGATGGCGACCGTTACAACTTCGCAAAAGGTAAAGCTAATCTCATTACCAAAGTGGGGAATGGACAAGAAGTCACGGTGGTTCAGGGCGATGCCAATATCATTACCCATGTGGGTAACGGAGATGACTATACCGGTGCTTGGGGCGAAGCCAACGTTATCACCAAGGTAGGAGATGGACACAATGTAGTGCTTGCTAAAGGCAAGGCTAATATTGTTACTCAGGTAGGTAAGGGCGACAGTTTTAATGCCTTATGGAGCGAAGGCAATGTCGTCACCAAAGTGGGTGACGGTATGCAGGTGACGGCGGCAAAAGGGAAAGCTAACGTAACCACGACAGTAGGCAATGGCTTAAATGTAACTGCCGCTCATGGTGACACTAATATTAACACCCATGTGGGTGATGGTATTTCGGTTAACGTGGCGTGGGGAAAATATAACGTCAATACCAAAGTTGGCAATGGCCTCAATGTTGCGGTAATGAAAGGCCAGGGCAACGCTAATATTCAGGTTGGTCATGGCTTAGATGTTAATGCCTCTTATGCGCACAACAACGTGGCGATTAAGATTGGTGATGGTGATTTTTACAGCTTGGCTGTTGCATCGAGTAATACAGAAAGCAACAAACTTGCCTCTTTCTTCGACAATATTAAACAAACTGTACTCGGTGTGGGAGGCAGTCAGGCGATTAACTATCTGGTGCATGGGGATGAGGCTAACACGTCAGGCACTCACAAGGGCAGAGGTGCAATTAACTTAACCGAAGTTTCTACCATTGATGGTTTTAAGATGGATGAAATTGATCAAGTCGGTTCGGACTTAAGCAGTCATCTGAGTCGTTCTGTAACAGCGGTAGAAGTGCCTGATATTGACTCAATAGAAAATTCTTTAGCAGGTTCGCTGAATAGAAAAACGCGATCGGTATCGGATCGGAACGAAAACCTGATCGTCAATGGTGACTTTGAACAAGGTAGTCAAGGTTGGCAATCAACTCATGGTGTTGAGGCATATAATCCGGCGAATGCTTACGGCCTTAATAATGCGGGTCATGGAAAGCGAGTCAGTGAACTTGATGTGGATATCAGTACCACTATTTACCAGGATCTGAAAAACCGGTTTGAAGGTGAAGTCATTTCATTAAGCTTTGATTTTGCAAAACGTGCAAATAGCATTATGTTTAATGAAGGCATGGAAGTTATTTGGAATGGTGAAAGCAAATTTACCATTACTAATGGTGATACTGCATGGCAAAGTGAAACACTGGAATTAATTGCCAAAGCAGGTACTAACCGCATCGAATTTAAAGGTATCGGCAATAATAATGGTATTGGCTATATCTTGGATAACGTTGTTGCAAAATCTGTCGGTAGATTGCCAGCCAAAATGATTACTGAACATGCCAAGCAAGACCAAGCGGCCAAAAATGCGTTAAATGATAAAGAAAAAGCCGAAAAAGATCGCCAGCTCCTGGAGCAAGAAAAAGAAAAACAACGGGCAGCGATTGAAAAATCGAAATCCCAATTGGAATCAACGGATCAGGAAGCGCTTAACCGGAATGGGCAAGTGCAGAGTGAGGCGATAAAAGAAGAAGCTCAGGCAGTTACTGAAGAGCTGACTTTAATAGCTGACAGGTTTAAACAACTTAAAGATGAGACTGATAATAGTCGTGAGTTAGATAGCCATTATCTTGACTATACGGGAGGAATCTCTAAGGAGATCCAGAAACGGCTGGATGACATCAAACCGGCATTAGAAAAACGGTTGGCAGATATACATCGGGATACTATTGATACACAGCAAAAAGTAAAAGATAGCGTAGCGCTATCAGAAGCAGGTGCCGAGAAAGGTAAACAGAATCGTGATAAGGCCATTCTTGATGGTATAGATGCGCAGTTCAAAGCAGATCGGAAAAAAGAAGACGCACTTTTACAACAGCAGCAGGCAGAAAAGGCGAAGGATAACGCCAATATTGCGTATCAGAATGCAGAAAGCCGTGGTAAGCGTGATATCGCAGCGGCGGAAAGTAAAGCCGCTCAGACTCAAGCTGATGCTAAAAGGGCGAAATTGAGTGATTCCAAACCTGCTCGCATTGGTGCAAGTGGCAGCGGCTTGTCAGGAGAAAAAGCCTATGAGTCAACAGGAGAGGGGGAAACCGGCAGCCATATTGATCCTGAATTGATGCCAGAAGCGAGAAACAGATATTATCAAGGGCTGACCGAAGAAGAATTGCAAGCGTTAGAGAATGCTAAACAGGCGGTTAGCCGGTTGCAGATCAACGCGGGAATTCGTGCGAAAAATACCCGTGTTTCGCTTACTCCACGGTCTGTTGAAACACAATCTGACCGCATTGTGGTACCTCCTTTACATGAGACGCGTGAACTCATCAGAAAAGCGCCGATAATGTCTGGTATCAATCTGCAAGGATTGGGGGGAAGCAAAAAGAAGGCGATCGAATCTTCCGTACTCAGTCGTGCACAAAAAGTCGCCCATATCTACCGTTGGCTTGATAATAGCAACGATAATGCGCCGGACAGATATATTCCTGTTCCTGGATTTAAGCGTGTTAATGCAGATATTTCTGATAAAACCAGACAACGGATAGTGACTTTTGTTGAAAGGCATATCAAGAATGCCAAAAACAATGTACCTGAGAATGAAGCTTCATCTTTAGCGAAACTGTTTGTTGACGCTACTCTGAATTATGATTGGGATAAACGAGTTGAGTTTATTGCCAAAATAGATAGCTATGGCTATAGCTTTGAACCTGCCCGCGGTGATAAGAATATTGTTTCATTCTGGTCCGGGAAGACTTTTAGAAGGCATCGAGATGTCCTTGAAGCAGCACAACGGGATGGTCAGAAAATTGTTTACGATCTTGATGTGCAAGGAAACGCTTTTGCGATTCAACTTAACCAGCAACTCATGCGCTGGGGAATTATGTACCTTGCCGATCCTGAAAATAATGAACATAGAGCGCTAAGAGCGGCAATTGATGCTGCTACGTATAGCAATACTGGTTTCTGGAGTTCGGTCTATGCCGCAGGATCACGTGGTGATGTTTATTTGATCTCTGAGGGTGGTTTACGTCTTGGTAACTATTTCTGGAATGTTGAATTACCTGTATTGCGTAAATTGCAACGTGAAGGATTAGTGGGTGAAATTCGATTGCTGGATAAGCCGGCAAGTGAATATAAAGGATTGGCTATAGAATCTATTGGCCGCAGCTTAACCGAGGCGGGTATTACTGTGCAGGCGCGTTTTGATGCTTTGACTATTGAAGAGCAGAAAAAACGGCTGGCGGTTAACCCCGGTGGCTATAAAGCCGATACCATTGTTGATCTCGATATTAATCTCAGCGCTGTCGATACTATGCTGAATCAGGCATTACCGTTTTATGGATTACGTACAGAACGTAACTTATTAGTGCAAAAGAGTGATGAAGGATTTGAGGTGCGTTCATGGCCAGGTAATGGCAATGAATTTAAGAAGATTATTGTAAAAAATACGGCCAGTAATAATCTGCTTAAAGCAGTTGAACGTTTTATTCTTGCTAATTATGACAATTATGCACAATTACCTGATGAGTTACATTTCATTAAAGATCGGATGATATCCCGTCATCAAGGATATACCCGAATTCTTACTGAGAAAGTGAATGGCATCTGGAGGCCCGTGCCAAAATTGATGTCGGTGAGTGAGTTCCAGGAAGCGGCATCTGTTTTGGGTAAAATGCGTGGTGACAGTTACCAAAAAGTCATTGATGCATTAGATAGTTATCAGAATACCCGACAAGGAAGGAAAGACGATGAATTGGATGTGATTGAAAAATTATCCAATTTGCGCCAACAGGTTGAAGGCTATCTCTTAGGTCATCCTGGCTCAGATCGTGTATCGGCAATGAAGGCCTTGTTGTCTCAAATTAACACACGCTTTGAAGAGTCGATGATATTTGCTGAATCTACAGTGAGGATCTCAGAACAAGGCGATTTCAGTAGCCTGTACGATAAGCTTGTTAATGCCAATCTTAAGGATTCAAAACACCTTTATATCGATGAAAATGGTGATTTTGTGACTCGAGGTAAGGCAAATATTCATATTAATCAGAAAGCGGAAAGTGCTGATAAAGCGGTTGAGCAAGTCAAAGCGGCGGTTATTAAAGAATATGGTCAGGATGTTTCTGATGCCGTCTTCTCGAATCTGAAAGCCAGCGATTTATCGCAAGATGGTAAAGGCATTGATGTGTCTGGTTTAAGAAAGATTTATCAGGCGATTGAGAATGTGTCGACACCTTCTGGTTCTCAGAGCAAAAATCATGATGTGGCAAAAAAAAACTTATTCCAAGAAGTGGGTTATACCATTTTTGACATTAAAGCAGGTGGAAAACAACTGGCTGATTACTCATTCCACTTTAGTCAGAATGAGGATTTGTTGGGCGAGCTTAAGAAGCTTGTGCCAGAAATTGGTAATGTTCGCCTGACCAATGGTAATGACGTTCAGTCTAAAGAGTTTCTGGAAGGAATATGCTTTGCTCTGTCTTCCCGCTATATGATGGAAGAACGTGTGAATGGCGTGGGAGGCGGAAAAGCTTATATGGAGTGGTTGAAGGATGTAGCTAAAGCTTACAACGACAACGCCGTGAATAAGAAAACCGACATCAACTCCGTTGAATCTTCCTTGCTTAATCAATATCGCCGTCAGAAAGCCGGCCCGGCTATCGAAGAGTTGCTGTCAATACAACATCTTCAACAACTTGATGCTGGCAGTTTGATCGAGAAGGCGAAGGGGAATATTGACTATAGTGCAAGGTTAAAAGCAAATGGGTTAACAGGAGTGAGGATTGGTGATCCGTTGAATCATGATTCTGGTGGCTATGAATCTGTTCTGGAGCAACTGCGCAATGTGAAGCAATCGACTTATATGACATTTATGTCTGAAGATCATGCCATGTCGGTAGTTGTGCATAAGAGCGAAGCTCGGACAATCTGGTCATTCTTCGATCCTAACTTTGGCGCTAACTCGTTTGATAACTATGATGATTTTCGCCATTTTATGGATTCTTTCCATAAGAGCATAATCACGGGTTACCGATCTCTTATAGGTTATCAATATGCTCCTGCCAGCTCAGAGGACAGTTCAAAACCAAGCTTCAATATTAACTATAATATATTTGAAGGTAGTGATGTTACGGGTTATGACAGTACTTGGAAACCGGCGCGTGAGGGTGAACAAAGTTATGTATTGCGTGCACTGAAAGAGCAGGGAAGAATGTTTTCGCTGGATTCAGGTGTCAAAGGGCAGATCGTTGATTACCGTGAAGATGTTATCACTCTGGAAGTCACGGATAAGAAAGGCCAGAAGGTTTCTGTTGAAGTAGAAAGCAACAACTTTAAACAAGCAGCCAGTCTCGTACAGTTGAATATCGGTCAGATATTTGCTGATCCGACCGTCAGTAAATTGACACTGAAAGGTTCGGCGAATGGTGATGCTACGGTATCTGTGCTGGAAAAATTATCGTCGGACGCCGTTCTAAAAAACAAAGATGTCGAATCCTGGACTCGCATTGCCGTTACACAACAAACCGATGGTAGCGAAACGCGCTTTGATGGTCAGATCATTATCCAGATGGAAGATGATCCTGTAGCAGCCAAAGCGGCGGCAGACTTGGCGGGTAAACACCCGGATTCCAGTGTGGTTGTTCAGCTTGATTCTGACGGTCAACACCGTGTCGTCTATGGTGATGCATCTAAATTTAAACCATCAGACAAATTACGTTGGCAAATTGTGGGGCATGGCCGTGATGAATCAACACAGAATCATACCCGTATAAGTGGTTACAGTGCGGATGAACTGGCAAGAAACCTGAAACAGTTCAGTCAGAACTTTAGTCAGGCAGGTAAGCCAGATCACATCAGTATTGTGGGTTGTTCGCTGATTAGTGATGACAAACGGGATGGTTTTGCCCGTCACTTTATCACTGCTTTAAAGGCGCGAGATATCCACACGAGTGTTTCGGCTCGCCGTAGTGATGTTGCCGTTGATGTCACCGGACGTAAATTTACCCGGGATGCAAATAATCAGTGGTTCAATAATCTGACTGATAACAAAATCGTATTGCGCTGGGATGAGAAAGACGAACTTGAAACCCATTCAGAGCGGATTCGTTGTGGTATTGCAGAAGGGGATATCAACCTCTCCCGTGTTGGTATTGCGGATGTAGATACACTGGCTAAAGGCGTCATTGTGGATAATGTCGATATTTTCACTGCGCCAGAAAAGCGTAAAAACAAGACTGAAATTGACTCAGGTAACGTATTGAATAACCAGTTCAGTTACTCCGGCAATATTCAGGTGCATGTGGGGAATGGTGAAACGACCTTACTCAACTGGGGAACGTCGAATTTGGGTATCAAGGTAGGCAATGGCGGTTTTAAATTATTAGCCTTTGGTGACAACAATGTGATGGTTCACATTGGTCATGGCGACAGTAAACATAGCGTGAATATCGGCGGCTATCAGGCGCTCGAAGGGGCACAAATATTTATCGGTAACCGTAACGTTAGCTTCAACGTGGGCCGCAGTAATGACCTGATGATAATGATGGATAAATCAATTCCGACGCCACCACTGGTTAATCCATTTGATGGCGCCGCACGTATTTCCGGCGTACTGCAAAACATTGCCTATTCTAGTGAAAAACAAGATTGGTTAGCGGTACAAGATCAGCAATGGACGTTGTCTGGTGCGGAGACATTTGTTCGGGGTATGTCTGGCTTAGACCAAACCAGTAATGTGGATTACAACACATTGGTTGATCTGGATTCTCAATATGAACGCAGCAGCCGTGGCCTGAAAAGTGATACTGAAGCCGCATTGAATAAGAAATTCAACCAGTGGTTAAGCCGTAATAACAATAACGCTGATACCGGCAAAATGAGCCGTGCAGATAAATTCCGTCAAGCCAATGAGAAACTGGCCTTTAACTTTGCGGTTGGTGGTCAGGGTGCAGATATTCAGGTGACAACCGGTAACTGGAACTTAATGTTCGGTGACAATATCCACTCTATTCTGGATACCAACCTCGGTTCACTATTTAGTTTGATGACTCAGCAATATTCGGCAACGGGGATGGCAAAGACCACTTTCACCTATAACCCGCAGGATTTGCCTCGTCAGCTTAAAAACAAGCTGCTTGGTCGATTGGCGGAAGTGGGGGCAGATACCACCTTAGCGGATATCTTTGGTGTGGATTACACCGCAGATGGCTGTATTGTTTCCCGTACAGGCGAGCCGGTGGATGGCATGGCTATTCTGAAAGAGATGATTGAAGTCATTGGGAAATTCAGTGGTGAACAACTGCAAGCCTTCACTGATCCAAGTAAACTGCTTGATGGTCTGAAATCTCATCTCAACATGGATAAGAATGGCATCAGATCATTTGCGGAAAGTCATGGCCTGAAAGAGAAAGAGCCTGATGGAAATGAAACAGGCAAAGTTTCGGTAGTTGATACTGAAAAAGCTCAAACCAGCCCTCCAGTTACTGACAGCGCTAAACCAGAGCGTGCGTTTGGCTTTGGTTCACTGAATCTGCCTAACCTGTTTGCGACGATATTCAGTAAAGACAAGCAAGAAGAGATGACATCGTTGGTGACCAATCTCAAAGAGAATCTGACGGCTGATTTGCTCAATATGCAAGAGAAAACATTCGATTTCCTGCGTAAAAGTGGTCATTTGCAAGGGGATGGCGACATCCACATATCGCTGGGTAACTACAATTTCAACTGGGGAGGTGCCGGAAAAGATCTCGGTGCTTATCTGGGCGATAACAACAACTTCTGGGGCGGTCGTGGTGATGACGCTTATTACGCGACAGGGGTATCCAATATTTTCACCGGGGGTGAAGGTCATGATCTGGGTGTCCTGATGGGGCGTGAAAATACGATGTTTGGTGGCCAAGGGGATGATACCGCAGTTGTTGCCGGGCGTATTAACCATGTCTTTATGGGGGAGGGTGATGATCAGACATTTGTCTTCGGTGAAGGCGGTTTGATTGATGCTGGAGAAGGCCGGGATTATGTCGTGACCTCAGGGAACTATAACCAGGTAGATGCTGGAAAAGGTCAGGATTATGTGGTCACCATTGGTAACAATAACCGGGTTGATTTGGATGAAGGAGATGATTTTGGCCGAGTCTTTGGTAACCACAACCACATCAACGGTGGTGTCGGTCATGACTCTATTAAGCTGATGGGGTATCACGCGGTGATAAACGGCGGTGACGGTGATGATCATCTGATAGCGGAAACCATTTCGAAGTTCAGCCAGTTTGATGGCGGTGATGGTCAGGATCTGCTGGTGCTGGGAGGTTATCAGAACAGATTTACAGGCGGCGCGGGCGTAGACAGCTTTGTGGTCGGCGACAAGGTGATTGATAATCGGGTAAATGATATTAGTGCGGAAGATATGATCGTCTTTAATGATATTAACTGGCAAAACCTATGGTTCCAGCGCAGTGGACACGATTTGGTATTGTCAGTGAACCGTCATACTCAAGATAAAACTGCTCAGGGTGTCTTTGAATCGTTAGGTTCAGTCACCTTTAATAATTACTTTAATGGCAATCGTGCCAAATTGGTGGCTCAGATGAGTGATAAGAACGCATCGGAAGAGCGGGAATTTACTGCGCTTTCAGATAACGCGGTTGATTCATTGATCCAGGCAATGAGTAGTTTTGCGCCTACTGTGGGCGATAATGGTTTTATTGAGAGTTTGGACAGTAAAGCGAAAATTGCTATTACGACGGCGTGGGCCGATACCACCATTGGAAAAAGAAAATTTGCTTAATTAACTCTCTATACTAAAAGTGGAATGAATAATGAAAATGGCTCACAATAGGTGAACCATTTTTTTGCCTATGAATAACGAACGGATATTATAGATTTCTCGTTAACTAATTGTTATTTATCTGATGAAATTTTTTGTTAAAAAAGTAGGATGTTATTATCTAATTTACTTATATGATTTTACTCGTTATAATTTTTTAATGTTTTTACTCTTGTGGAATAAAATAATTGGTTATAATTAATCATAAATTATATCTTGGTTTAAAAATGACTTTATTATCTTCTCTGTATTTTTAGTGTTTTTATAGAAAAAGATATTTACATTAAATATTTTTGAATTTCATACAAGGGACGTAATTGATTTTTATTATTGGGGCTTTTCTGTTAAAAGATCAGAAAATTTGAACTGTTTCGCAGTAAATTAAATATTCAAAACAACCGCTGTATTTATCAAATACTGTGGTTTTCTGCTTAATCTCAACGATAAATTAAAGGATTATTTATGGGGAAATCATCAAATAGAAGTACAGAGTATTTCTTTACTGGAAAGTATCACGACGATAATGATGGTAATAATATTACTGCTATTGGTGTTGGGGGTGACGTTTATGCTTATGGCGGGGATGACAATGTTACGGTTGGTTCATTTAAAGTCGATGTATACCATACAAATGGTGAACTTTCGGTAAAAGGCGCGGCAGGTTACGCAGGTATTTGTAAAACGGGAAATGGCGGCCTGTCATTTGCGGGTGGGGCAGGCGCTGCTTTCATTGATCATACGGGTGAAACGGGGAATTTGTATTATTCGGGGGCTGCCGGCTATAACAAACTGGTTCGCAGAGGCTCATCGGGTAACACCAGTTTTAAGGGGGTGGGTGGATATAATGAATTATGGCATGAAACTGACCAGGGCAATTTGTATTTTGTCGGCGCAGGGGCAGCCAATGATATTGACCGTACCTGGTTTAACCATTATCAGGGAACTCAGGGTGATGTGACATTTGATGGCGCGGGTGCGGCAAACAACATTAGTTCCCGGATGGAGAAAGGTGATATCACTTTTCATGGTGCCGGCGCGGATAATCATATTGTGCGGAAAGGCAGAGAAGGCAGTATTATCTTACGTGGCGCAGGAGCATCAAACCGCATTGAACGTATACGCCACAGTGAGGATGTGTATGAACAGACTCGCGGTGATATCACTTTTGAAGGTGTCGGTGGCTATAATAAACTCTATTCCGATATTGCCCATAGTAATATTCATTTCTCTGGCGCAGGGGCTTATAACGAAATTACCCAGGCGGGTGTGGAAAATGAAATAGAGTTTGCTCAAGCCAAAGATATTGCCATGACATCGGCAACAATGGAGGGGAGTTGGATTGAGCAGCCTCAGCAAGTTAACGCGATTAAATCCACTATAGAGCCTGACACTTATCTGTTTGCATTTGCCAATGATGTTAATACCAAAGTTATTACCGTGCGGCTTCAGAATAATCCTGAAACAGGTAAGCTCCGTTATTACGCTGCTGCCTGGTATAAAACAGGTGATCATCTTAAGGATCTCGCTGCGGAAAATATCTCCGTAAATAATGGATTTGTTCCGATTAAAAACGAAGGTGCTATTAGTCTTTCCAATATCAACCTTGTACATCGGCAAACAACCACGATACATGGTGTCGAAGAAGATCTATTACCAAATAAATGGGTGATTTATTCTGGCGATACCAATGTTAAAGCGGAAAATGTCACACTGAGTGATGCCAAAATGGGAGGATATGCAATCTCTGCGGATGGTTCGAAAATTGATGTATCTGCGGTTAAATCAAACAGTCTGCCGAATACCTATGTGTATGCCGCCTTTTTGGAGCCCTATACCAAAGTGGTTGAAGTTAAACTGGCAAATGATTATGAAACAGGGAAACTGAAATATATTGCAAAAGCTTGGTATAAAAAGGGTGACTATACTGGCCGTTTAGCGAATGAAACATTTTCCTATCCTTATGGCTACAGATCAATCGGAGCGGGTTATACGTTAAATCAGCTTCACTATGATTTAAATGTTGATCACAGTACTCCTGAGCGTTTAGCTCGTCTTGAAGGTTATTCTGAACAAGATGTTACCAAATCATCAATAACCAGTGGTAATAGCTCTGGTGATATTTATTTTAGCGGTGCGGGTGGTGGAAACGTTATTACATCCAGCGTGACGCACGGTGATGTTAATTTCAATGGCGCGGGTGCGGCTAACGTTATTTTGCATAGATCAAAATTCGGTAATACGTATTTTGAAGGTGCTGGCGCCGCCAATGTCATTGTGAAAAGCGGTGAAGAGGGCGATCTGACATTTCGTGGGGCGGGTTTGGCGAATGTCCTTGTTCACCAGAGCCAATGGGGAGAAATGGATGTTTACGCTGGTGGCGCGGCAAATGTTCTTGTGCGGGTTGGTGATGGGCGATATCTGGCTCATCTTCTGGCCTATGGCAATATCTCGATCCATAAAGGCCATGGTAACAGCCAGGTACAGATGTTGGGGGGTTATAACACCCATACCCAAATAGGTCATGGCAGTGCGAACTGGTCAGGGGCAGGCGGTTTTAACGTCATCACCCAAGCAGGAAAAGGGGATATCTCCTCGGTATTTTTGGGCGGCGCTAACGTGCTGACTAAACTCGGTGCTGGTGATCTGGTTGCTGGTATGCTCGGCGGCGCCAACATTATCATCCATCTTAATGATGAAATTGAAACATCAGACACTACGGCGATAGCACTGGGTGGAGCCAATATCCTCACCAAAAAAGGGCCGGGTAATACACTGGCGGTAATGAGTGGCGGTACAAACGTACTGACTCACATCGGTGACGGCAACACGACCGGGGTCATGCTGGGGGGCGCCAATATCCTGACTAAAGTAGGCGACGGCAATACGACCGGTACCATGCTTGGGGTGGGTAACGTGTTTACCCATGTCGGTAACGATCAGACATTGGCTGTCATGGGAGCCGCCGGCAACATCTTCACTAAAGTTGGGGATGGCACTGCGATTGCGGCTATGCTTGGTGCGGGGAACATTTTTACTCATGTTGGCAACGGTGACGCGTGGGCGCTGATGGGTGGCATCGCAAACATCTTCACTAAAGTGGGTGATGGCGACGCATTAGCACTGATGATAGCCGCTGGTAACGTGTTTACCCATATTGGTGATGGCGCCAGCGTTGCCTTGATGCTGGCAAAAGGCAATATCGCAACCAAAGTGGGCAATGGCGTAACGCTGTCGGCAATGATTGGCAAGGCGAATATTTTTACCCATGTGGGTGATGGCAATACCTTTGCCGCCATGATCGGTGGGGCCAATGTGTTGACAAAGGTTGGTGATGATCTGACGGCTGCCTTGATGGTGGGTAAAGCCAATATCTACTCGCATGTGGGTGATGGCACCAGTATTGGCTTGTTTGTCGGTGAGCTGAATGTCATGACCAAAGTCGGTGAGGGTACAACTCTGGCGGCAATGTTTGGTCGGGCCAATATCATGACTCATGCCGGCAAGGGCTTAACCGGTGTTTTGGCGCTGGGCGAGGCTAATATTGTCACCAAAGTGGGTGATGATTTTATGGGGGTTGTCGCTGCGGCGAAAGCTAACGTCATCACGCATGTCGGCGACTCGACAACCGCGGCTGTACTGCTTGGCAAAGGCAATATACTGACGAAAGTGGGAGATGGCACGACAGTTGGCCTACTTATTTCCGATGTGGGTAATGTCATGACTCACATTGGTGATGGTACAACCGTGGGTTTCGCCAAAGGTAAAGCCAATATCATCACTAAAGTAGGAAACGGGACTGGGGTGAACGCCGTTTGGGGTGATGCCAATGTCCTGACTCAGGTAGGGGATGGCGATCGTTACAACTTTGCGAAAGGTAAAGCGAACATCATTGCCAAAGTGGGGGATGAGCAGGAAGTCACGGTAGTTCAGGGTGATGCCAATATCATCACTCATATCGGTAACGGTGATGATTACACGGGAGCTTGGGGCAAAGCTAACATTATCACCAGAGTAGGCGACGGGCGTAATGTGGTGCTGGCTAAAGCCG
Organism: Photorhabdus temperata; assembly: GCF_025384845.1. NCBI lineage: Bacteria > Pseudomonadati > Pseudomonadota > Gammaproteobacteria > Enterobacterales > Morganellaceae > Photorhabdus > Photorhabdus temperata. The sequence goes on from NZ_JAJAFX010000048.1 coordinate 26,339, forward strand.
ATGCAAACATTGTGACTCAGGTTGGTCACGGTGACAGCTTTAATGCGTTGTGGAGTAAAGGCAATATCATCACCAAAGTGGGTGATGGTATACAGGTTACCGCCGCGAAAGGCGAAGCCAATGTTACGACCACGGTGGGGAATGGCTTAAGTGTGACTGCCACGCATGGCGACCTTAATGTGAATACCAAAGTGGGTGACGGTGTTTCAGTTAACGTGGTGTGGGGTGAATATAACGCTAATACCAAAGTCGGAAATGGCCTAAATGTGGCGGTCATGAAAGGCGCAGGCAACGCCAATATCCATGTTGGTGATGGTCTGGGTATCAATGCCTCTTATGCCCGCAATAACGTGGCGATTAAGATTGGCAATGGTGATTTTTACAGTTTTTCTGTTGCAAAAAGCAACAAACTCTCTTCCCTCTTTGAGAATATCAAACAGACTGCGTTAGGTGTGGGAGGCAGTCAGGCGATCAACTATCTGGTTCAGGGTGATGAAGCTAACACGTCTGGGACACATAAAGGCAGAGGCGCAATTAACTTAGTGGAAGTTTCTGCAATTGATGGTTTTCAGATGGATGAAATTGCACCGGTAGATTCAGATTTAAGCAGTCATCTCAGTGGTTCTGTCACCGCGGTGGAAAGGCCTGATATTGATTCAATAGAAAGCGATTTGAATCGAAAAACAAGATCGGCGTCAAGCCAGAATGAAAACCTGATCGTCAATGGTAACTTTGAACAAGGTGGTTTGGGGTGGCAGTCAACCAATGATATTGAGGCATACAGCCCGGCGAGTGTTTATGGTCTTGATAATACCGGTTATGGCGAGCGAGTCAGTGAACTTGATGTTGATAAAAACACCATTATTTGGCAGGAATTGAAAAACTTATCTGAAGGCGAAGTGATTTCACTGACTTTTGATTTTGCGAGTCGTTTAGACATGGTGGATCGTGATCTGAGTGACAATGGAATAATGGTGTTGTGGAATGGTGAGTCTGTATTCTCAGCTTCTGGGGAGCGAGCTATATGGCATTCCCAAAAACTCGATTTAATGGCAAAAGCGGGTACTAACCGAATTGAATTTAAAGGTACGGGCCAGGATGATGGATTAGGCTATATCTTAGACAATATTGTTGCGAAATCTGAGACATCACTGATTATCAATGGTGACTTCGAACGAGGTGGTTTGGGCTGGCAATCAACCAATGATATTGAGGCGCATAGTTCAGCGACTGCTTATGGTCTTGATAATACCGGTTATGGCGAACGAGTCAGTGAACTTGATGTTAATAAAAACACCACTATTTGGCAGGAACTGCAAAATCTGTCTGAAGGGGAAGTGATTACACTGAGCTTTGATTTTGCCAATCGTCCCAATGCTTATCTCACCAACAATGGTATGCAGGTTTTTTGGAATAATGAAGAGGTATTCTCAACGTCTGGAGATGCAACGAGATGGCAAAATACAACACTGGAACTGACAGCAAAAGCGGGCGATAACCGAATTGCGTTTAAAGGAACCGGTTTGAATGATGGAATCGGCTATATTCTGGATAACGTTGTTGCGAAATCTAAACACCCACGACAAACCAATGCCGTCACCGAACACGCGAAGCAGGATAAAGCGGCGCAGAATGCGTTAAACGATAAAGAAAATGCCGAAAAAGATCGCCTGCTGCTGGAACAGGAAAAAGATAAGCAACTGGCAGCTATTGAAAAATCGCAATCACAATTGGAATTAACGGATCAGAAAGCCCTTAACCAAAGTGGGTTGACGCAGCATAATGCGATAAAAGCAGAAGCGCAGGTAGAAACTGACAAACTGATTTCCATGACTCAGAACCTGGAGGCGCTTGATGATTATGCGAATTACGACGGTGAAGCAAGTGACCCGTGGCGCGATCAATTTGCTGCCGAGTTTTTGGAACGTGTTCAGTATGAGTTGGATTACACCAAATTTATTGCCCAGAGAAAATTAGCAACTGCTCAACAGTATGTTACTGATAACCAACAACAAGTAGAACAAACGGTTGCGAAATCAGAAGCAGGCGTAGAAAAAAGTGAGCAGCATCGCGCCAGTGCAAAACAAGATATTGCCGACGCCCAGAAAAAAGCCGGGTTAAGAAAAGAAGAGGCGTTATCGCAGCAACAGCGGGCTGAAAAAGCTGAAAATGACGCTAACATTGCGTATCAGGACGCGAAAAAACGGGGTGAGCGCGATACGGCTACGGCTGAAAATAAAGTGGCTCAGGTACAAGCAGATGCTAAAGGCGCTAAACAGAGCGATTCCAGACCTGATCGCGCTGGGGCTGGTGGTAGTGGTTTATCTGGCAAGGCCTACGAATCAACAGGGGCAGGGGAAACCGGTAGCCATATAGATCCTGAAGCTATGCCGGAAGTTAAAGGCAAATTCTACAAAGGCTTGACTGAAGAAGAGCTACAAGCGCTGGCGGGCGCTAAACAAGCGATTAATCGTCTACAGATAAATGCAGGTGTTCGCGCAGCACATACCGGCGTTTTAGATACTTCAACGTTCGTCAAAGCACAGTCTGACAACATGGTGGCTCCAACCTTAAACAGCTCAGGTGAGTTTGTCAGAAGATCCCTGCGAATTTCAGGCGTTGATTTAGAATCGCTGGGGAATGATACGCAGGGGGGCCAACATAATTCGGTTATATTTGACAAACTAAAATTTAATTTATTGAAAGAAGGAAACAAGCTGTTTATCAATCCCGGAGTGGGAACATTAGGCCGGAAAAATCAGCTTAGCAAGGCGCTGATTGCTGTACGTGAAATTTTCAACAAAAAAATGATGCCTCATTTTGATGAAGAACATGTGTTGCAGTTTGAACAGGCACTTTCTCATTGGCAACAGCGTAACCCAGCGGAATTTGCCCTGCATAGCAGTCAAGTGGACTTAGTACGTTTTAAGATAGGCCGGATGATTGAGCACTTGCAGGCCCAGAGAGCCGAATCAGTTGGGATCCTTGGGATTACAGTGGCGCCTCAACATGCTGAACAACTTAGTCCGCAGATAATACTTGATGGTATTGGACGTGTTGTGGGTCTGAAAAGCGGCGTAACACAAGACGACATTGATCGCCTTATTGAATGGCAAATTACACCGTTGACCCGAACGAACTCAATTGCTCAACGGGAAGCGCCCAGAACCGAAAGTGAAAGTCTCATTGCTTTTATGAGCCGATTGGAAGAGGCAGATATCCCGGAAACGATGCCTTTGGTTGAACGGGCCAGAGAACTCTGGCTCACCGGGCAAGTGACATCCAAAAAAACCATCAGGTTATTTAATGACGCCGCCACTCAATTAAAGGCATACCCTGAGTTACATGCTTTGGTGCTTTCATTGCAGACTGATGCCCGCAGAAAAAAGGCAACCACCCAATATATTGATAACTTATTTGGCCGCCGTTTTGATTCAGAATTGGCCCATGCGTTGGTGAAAACCGTGTCACCGGATGCGATCGCGGCAGCCAGGCGGACAGGTCAATTCCTGGTGCAGGAGTTTGAACAATGGATGCAGAATACCTCTGTTGCACCCGTGCGTGATATTGCCATCAGAATGCAAGCCTTTGCCAATGTTATTCAAAAGGATGTTCGCCCCTGGTTCAGCCGGGTACCTGAATTGACGACATTCCTGCAACAGCCGACCTTTGATAACTTTAAAACCATGATGACCAAGGTGGATAACGGCTTTGAAATGATCAAAATACCGTTTCTGGCGGTAAAAATGTCGAACGTGGATGGCATGGGGTTGAGTTCATCTCAATGGAAAGCGGAAGGGGATATTTTCTATCGGGAGGAAATCTACAAGACCCGTTCGACCAGCAGTCAGTTAGCTAAATGGGCTGATGTAACACACACAGTGAAGATAACGGAGCAGAAAACCAATGATTACGGTATTGCGCTGCCTTACCAGCCATCGGGTGATCGGTACGAAGACTTTCTGTCTGGCAGGAAGGTTGCCGCAGGCAGAATTCTGACGCCCGGACATGAAACCGCGCTTGAACATAACGCGCTGGCGCAAGGACATTCCGTAGTGACGGGGGCCTCTGGTTCGACCAATATCATGGTTCACCTCAATAAATATATCGCCAGCCAAGATCCCACTTTCCCGGCGGATCAGGGATATCTGAATACATTGGTGTTCCTAGTGTTTGATGGCGGTCATTCTGTCAACGAGAGTCTGGTTATCTACAAAGCGTTGCAGGCGACGGGGGCTCAACGCAGACAGGTACTGCAAAACTACACCGCCAGTTATATGGACCTGATGGATATCGCCGGAGATAAAGGGAAACTATGGATAAATCAGGCAGTAAGCAGTGCTTTTGAGAAAACTCTGCACCTTTATCGGGAATATGCTTCAGAGAGAGGGCAGAGCGACTCTTCTGTGGAAGCCTTGCAAGCGTTATCGGACAAGCTATTGGGTAAAAAGAGAGCATCAGAGTCAGTGGTAACCGGAAATGACGGTACCCCGCCACGTGACGAAGAGCCTTTAAATCCGTTGACTCGTTTCTTTAACAACGAACTTCATGGCCTTAAAGAAGATCGCCGTCATATCAGTAATAAGACTAAGGCGGTACTGAATAATGCGGTTGCTAATGGCAAATCAAGCAAAATCACCCTAAAAGGCGGGCAGGGGCGTTTAACCGGATATTATCATCTGGGTGACGTAAAACCTGGCAGCCCTTCAACAACGGCAGCGAAAAAAGTGGTGCTTTTTATTCATGGTTCAGGTTTATCCGCTGAGGAACAAGCCAGTGCTATCCAACGTCATTATCAAAAGCAAGGTATTGATATACTTGCTATCAATATGCGTGGTTATGGTGGCAGTGATGGAGGGCCAAGTGAAAAAGGACTCTGTCAAGATGCCCGGACGATGTTCCGGTATTTGGTGAAAGATCGCGGAATTGATCCGGGTAACATCATCATTCATGGCTATTCCATCGGTGGGCCGGTTGCGGTTGATCTTGCTCGCTATGCGGCACAAAATAATCAGACAGTATCCGGTTTGTTACTCGACAGGCCGATACCGAATGTGGCCGAAGCCATAGCTGCGCATGAAATACCAAACCCTGGCGGCATCACAGGGGCATTGGCAAAAGCGATGAATGGGCAATTTTCAGTAGAAAAAAACCTTAAAGGTTTGCCGATTAATACGCCAATCATGTTATTGACTGACAATCAAGTTTTGGGCCATGAGGGGGAAAAGTTACGTGCGAAACTGATGGCTTCCGGTTACCACGTATCGGGTGAACAAACCTTCTATGGCCATGAAGAAAGCGGTGCTTTGATGAGTCAATATGCAGACAGAATAGTATCGACTCTCTCTGGTGTTCAAAATAAACATCGTGATGTGGTAAAGAACCTTACGCAAAAGAGTGAAGCCCGTGGAACCCGCTTTGATGGTCATATCATTATTCAGATGGAAAATGACCCGATTGTCGCGAAAGCCGTGATCAATCTGGCGGGGAAACACCCGAGGTCCAGCGTCATCGTTAAACTTGATTCCGACGGTAAATATCATGTTGTTTATGGTAATCCCGACCGATTATCAGGCAAATTACGCTGGCAGATTGTCGGTCATGGTCGCGATGAATCGGCCCAAAATAACACGCGTCTGGGTGGCTACAGTGCTGACGAACTGGCGATAAAACTGAAGCAGTTCAAACAGAACTTTAGCCAGGTGGGTAAACCTGAACGTATCAGTATCGTAGGGTGCTCACTGATTAGTGATGATAAACGGGATGGTTTTGCCTATCGTTTTATTACCGCCTTAAATGAACAAGGTATCCGTAGTGAGGTTTCAGCGCGTCGCAGTGAAGTTGCGGTTGACGCGACAGGCCGTAAATTTACCCGCGATAAAAATAATCAGTGGGTTAACAAGCTGGACGATAACAAACTGGTATTGCGCTGGAATGAACAGGGGGAACTGGCGACCAGAACAGAAAAAGTGCGTCGTGGCATTGCAGAAAGTGATATCAACCTCGCCAAGGTGGGGTACACAGAGGCTGATGCCGTGAGCAGAGGGACAATTGCGGATAACGTTAATGTTTTCACTGCACCGGGGAAGCGAAAAAACAGGATTGAAGTCAGCTCAAACCTTCAGTCGGATAAACCGCTGACTTACTCCGGCAACATTCAGGTGAACGTGGGTAACGGTGAATTTACCGCGATCAACTGGGGAACATCAAACGTGAGCGTCAAAATCGGGACCGGTGGATTTAAATCACTGGCTTTTGGTGACAACAATGTGATGGTTCACATTGGTAATGGCGACAGTAAGCACAGCGTCAATATCGGTGGCTATCAAGCGCTTGAAGGGGCGCAGATGTTTATCGGTAACCGCAACATCAGCTTCAATCAGGGCCGCAGTAATGACCTGATAGTGATGATGGACAAATCAATCCCAACGCCACCGTTGGTTAATCCATTTGATGGTGCTGTTCGTATTACAGGTGTACTGAAAGCCATTGCTCATTCTGGTGAAGAGCGGAATTGGTTGGCGGCACAGAATAGGCAGTGGACGCTGTCTGGCGCGAAGAAATTTGTGCGTGATATGTCTGGTCTGGACCAGACCAGCAGTGTGGACTACAAAACGTTGGTTGAGCTGGATTCTCAGCATGAGCGCAGTAGCCGTGGCTTAAAAAGTGACGCGGAAGCTGCACTGAACAAGAAATACAACCAATGGTTAAGCAGTCACGGCAACAATATTGATACGGGCAAAATGAGCCGTGCAGATAAATTCCGTCAAGCCAATGAAAAGTTGGCCTTCAATTTTGCGGTCGGTGGTCAGGGGGCGGATATTCAGGTCACAACCGGTAGCTGGAACTTTATGTTCGGTGACCATATACAATCGATTCTGGATACCAATCTAGGTTCACTGTTTGGTTTAATGACGCAACAATACTCGACAACCGGTATGGCGCGGACCACGTTTACCTATAATCCACGGGATTTACCGCGTCAGCTTAAGAACAAACTGCTTGGCCGATTAGCGAGTGTCAATGCGGATACCACCTTAGCGGATATCTTTGGTGTGGATTACACCGCGGAGGGGCGGATTGTTTCCCGCACTGGCGAGCGTGTTGATGGCAAGGCTATTTTGCAAGAGATGCTGTCAACTATTGGGGAATTCAGTGGTGATCAACTGAGAGCCTTTACTGATTTGGATAAATTAAATGATGGTTTAAAACAGAACATTAAGATGAATGCGGAAGGTGTGGAATCCTTTTTTGTGAGTCATGGTCTGAAAGAGAAAGCGCCTAATGAACATCAGGAAAAAAGGTCGCCGGTTGCCATTAACGGAGGGAAGACACCGGTTGATGACCAATCAGATCGTGCATTTGGCTTCAATTCGTTGAACCTGCCTAACCTGTTTGCGACGATATTTAGTGAACATAAGCAAGAAGAGATGAAATCATTAGTCACCAATTTGAAAAAGAATCTGACAGCAGATCTGCTCAACATGGAGCAGAAAACGTTTGATTTTCTGCGTAATAGCGGTCACTTGCAAGGGGATAGTGATATCCATGTATCGTTGGGAAACTATAACTTCAACTGGGGCGGTGATGGCAAAGATCTTGGTGCTTATCTGGGAGACAACAACAACTTCTGGGGTGGCCGCGGTGATGACGTTTATTACTCAATTGGCACATCCAACATCTTTACCGGTGGTGAAGGTAATGACCTGGGCGTCCTGATGGGACGTGAAAACTGGATGTTTGGCGGTAATGGGGATGACACTGCGGTGGTAGCCGGACGCATTAACTATGTCTTTATGGGTGAGGGTAATGACCAGACATTTGTCTTTGGCGAAAGTGGCTTTATTGATACCGGTAAAGGCCGGGACTACGTTGTGACTTCTGGCAACTACAACCAGATGGATACCGGGGAAGATCAGGATTACGCCGTGACCATCGGCAATAACAACCGGGTTGACTTGGGTGAAGGTAATGACTTTGCCAGAGTGTTTGGTAATGACAACCGCATTGATGGCAACGTAGGTAACGATGTGATTAAGCTGATGGGCTACCATGCGGTGATTAATGGCGGAGACGGTGATGACCACCTGATAGCGGCGGCCATTTCGAAATTCAGCCGGTTTGATGGCGGTGAGGGGCAGGATTCACTGGTGCTGGGGGGGTATCAAAACAGTTTCCTGGGCGGCGCGGGTGTAGACAGCTTTGTGGTCAGTGGTAAGGTGATAGAGAGTCAGGTTAATGATATCAGCGCAGAAGATATGATTGTCTTTAACGATGTTGACTGGCAAAACTTGTGGTTCCAGCGCAGCGGATATGATTTGGTGTTGTCAGTGAATCGTCATACTCAGGATGGAACTGAGCAGGGCATATTTGAGTCAGTGGGTTCCGTTACCTTTAATGATTACTTTAATGGCAATCGTGCCAAACTAGTGACTCAGATGGGGCGTAAGGACAGAACAGGAGCGCGTGAATTTACTGCGCTTTCAGACAACGCGGTTGATTCCTTGATTCAGGCCATGAGTGGTTTTTCCCCGACAGCGGGTGATAATGGTTTTATTGCAAGCCTGGACAGTAAATCGAAGGCTGCTATTACGACGGCGTGGACAGATACGACGATGGGAAAAGGGAAATTTGCCTGATTAATTTGCTATAAGTAAGTAAAAAAGTTGTTGTAAGAGTAAATAGCATACTTAAAGAACAACCATATTGTTGAAACAACAGAAACAAGTTGTTGTTGAGTATGCTATTGAATTTCCCGTTCATGGTCACTGTCGTGTCTGCATTGAGTACATTCAGTTTATTTTTGCCTGTGTTATAGTGTGTACATTTCAACTGTACAGGTGATTCTATGAAAATTATCAACTTCACGGATGCGAGGGCAAAACTGTCCGATGTTCACAAAACCGCGGTTGGCGGTGAGCCAGTGATCATTCGCCATAAATCATTTGGTAAAGCGGTACTCATTTCGGAGGCTGAATATCGTGAGTTTGCGGCCAATAAATTAAAGCAGGACGTAACGGCAATATTTGACGAATTTGATGCTGAACTTAGGGAATTGAGCGACCGATGATTTTCCATATTTCTCTTGATGAGATTTGTTATATCAGAGAAGAGTTGATTGATCGATATGGTGGCCTGCGTGGTGTTGTAGATATTGGTCGAGTTGATGCTGTTTTGTATCGTATTCAAGCATTGTGTGAATATGAAGCGTTGACCGACTTGTTTGAGATAGCTAGCTATTATCTTGTCGCCATTGCTAGAGGTCATGTTTTCGCTGATGGAAATAAGCGTACCGCTTTAACAACAGCGCTATTCTTTCTGAAAAAAAACGGTGTTATTGTTCAAAGAGCGCCGGAACTGGTGGAACTAACCGTATTAGCGGCCACTGGTGATAATGTGAGAGATAACATTGCTAAATGTTTCTTCCAAAATAGAATGAATAATGGTCTTTTGTAATTGATTGTCTATTTTTTTTCACTGGGTAATTAACAAAGAATTGATATTGTTTACCCAGTGAGGAAATAATGAATACTGCTTTTTCTGTTATTTAGCTGGTCAGTCTAAGTACGGTAATTACAGAAATCATCTATTATGAAGAAATAAATAAAGTGTTAAAAAAATCTACGCAGCTTACGTTAAGACGGTCACCGCATTCAAAGAGAAACACTCAAAGCATATATCGTCAGCCCCAATATACCTGATTAATATCTTGACACTTTTGAAGTTTTAGATTTCCCCCGTATTAAGCAAAAACTTGCGGCAATTTTTATTCATTCCACACGATGGATAGCGATTAATTAGCCATTTTATGTGATATTCATCACATTCTTGTCATGTTTATATGATAAATATCGTGATCTTGTGGTCATAACATTCAGAGGCCGAGATTCCCTGTTATTTATTTCCACACTACTCAGCTGGAAACGGTTTATTGTGCTCTCAAACGCCACGTATTAAGTGATGAGTGTTCCCCGCTTTCATTTTTTTACTGCGGAACAGGCTGGAACTGTTTTTGTATTCAGAGCCATAAAGTTGAAATACCGGCTCGATAATATGAAGAAGCGCGGCACGACGCTATTTAAAAGAGCTGAACGTGATTATGCGTTTAATGGCTGCTTGTGTTATCCCCGTTTCAGAATTAGGGTTCAATTATGTAAGGTTTCAAATATGGATGGATTAGTTTTCACCTGCCAAATTGGCGCACTGCCCCAAACAACCTTTCAGGTATCGCAATTTACCTTGCAGGAAGAGCTGTCACAGCTTTATAGCCTGACGTTAAAGGGGGGTTAGCTCACGTGATGATATTCCCCTGAATGACCCATTAGGGCGCAGTGCATCACTGACTATTACCTGGAATGGCGTTACCGAACGCACCATTAATGGTTTAATCGCTGGCGCTGAACAGGGCAATACCGATGGCCGTGCAGAGTGCGGCAGAGGAAAATCTGCAACTGAATTCACCGCAAGCAACACCCAAGCCGAAGAAAACCGTATACGAGGTCAGTGATAACGCGCCCGTAGAGTATGTTATGGAATTTATGGAGGAGTAAGTATGGCAATATCCAACAGCGGCAAGATGTGCCCTGCCGTCACATCAATCACCTGCACGATGGAAATCGGCGTCTTTCCCGCCGATGAAGATCCCTGTTATCTGGCGAAAAAAGCCGAATATGCCCTGCGTCTGCCGGCGATGATTATCACCAAACTGGGGGCTATTCGCTTTCTTAATCAAGTCATTATGAGTGGGTTGATTAAGGTTGAGGAGCTTAAACATGACTTCCTGTGGCCCTATAAAGCGGAAGTGGTGTTTGCTATCCGAGGAGAGCAAGATGTTCCCTTACCCATGCTGGCAACCAGTCAAAACTCTAAGCAACGTTATGGTAATAATTTACCGCAATCCAGTAATCCGTTTGCCCGGCCTTCTGCCAATGATATGGAAAAATTTGGCGTTCTACGTATTCGCCGCCCCGATATTATTCTGGTTAAAGATGAGGCTCTCCGCTGGCCGGGCAGAAATGCCACCTACTTCGATGGTTCTGTGCACCCTGATAATCTGAAAATGTTGATTGAGGTGAAATTTCCGGGGGATGATCTATCTGACGATCAAGAACAAGATTATATGCTAATTGCGACAGAAAAACGCTTTGGGGTGATGCGTGTCATAGATAATCGCACAGAGGAGCAAAAGCAGTACGATGAAGCGTGGCGAAAACATTATCAACCCGGTTCCCAACACTATAAAAATCCCATACCACTGGCCCCGCTGCCACCCGGTTCTCCTGATGATGAAGCTTTACCCATCCCGCCCGAAGAGGGTGTGCCGGGGACCATTCCTCAGCCGCTGACAAAAAAACTCCCGCTTCTCAGCACTTCTCCCTGGTCTTTTTTACCCAGCTATGAAGACTGGGTTGTCCTCGGGCAGGAGGTGGCTGGTCTGGCCGAAAATGGGTTGAATTATGTCCGCGACAGTACCCGGGAGCTCCTTGCCCAGTTTGATGCGTGGCTCAATCAAGCCGGCAAGTGGGTGTGTGAAGAAATTGTTGACCCGATAAGCCATCAGGTCAGCTACGCGTTTTCCTGGGTTAATGAACAAAC
>NZ_JAJAFX010000049.1:0-37294 GCF_025384845.1 Photorhabdus temperata
TTTTTTTAATAGCTTTAGCATCCTCAGTTCCACTCGCGACTAAAAGACGTGAAGCTTCACGTTCGCAAGGTAACAATATGTCGACTTGTCGGAAATGATTACTTGACCACTGAATAAGATCCACAACATAGTCTTTTGAAAAACGCGAGTTAAATGGGCTTATCCCTACTAGTGCATGATCACCTCTCTGAATAATTTGATCGCAACGAGAAGTTTCACCTTGGATAGTAAATGATGATAATTTCTTATGTAACAACGCTGAATTCAGTGGCAGTATTTGAGTGTTGGTTTTGTTAAAACAATTTCTTGTCGCGTGTAACATTTCTATTGACTTTCCATTTTATGATGTAATTTTTTAAAATTTTATACAAATCCATTACATAATCTATTAAAGCATTTATACATAATTTAGTTTCGCAAAAATGTCAAAAACTATCGAAAATCAGTCAAAGTTAGATAAACACATACACTGAACCTTAAGCATTAAGCCTCTCGAAAATACTCTCCAACATATTGTCTTTATTGGATTTTCTTTGAGGCAACTTTAACGCATTTTTGGAGAGATATTTCAAGGCCCAATCCAGATGGTGTTCTATTTCCGACCCAGCATGATGAATAATCACGCCCAATATCGGCAACAACCAGACATCAACATTTTTGGCTGCCTTGAGAAAGGAAACTGAAGGTAAAAAACCGCTTAGCCAGACTGCGCTGGACTATCAGCGCCAGCAAACTTGCCCAGATGAGTCCTTCCGCTATCGCTTTCTGGCCGGTCGCGCAGCCTGTCCAGTTGGTGTGTGATTTTAGTTCCTTGAACAGCAGTTCGACCTGCCGGCGACAGCGATAAACCGCTATGATGTCATCTGCAGTAAAGTCGGATGGTGGCAGGGTAGTGAGCCAAAAACAGAAGCGCTTTTCCTGCGTAGACCAGCGCCGGATAACCCGGAATTTGAATCGGCCACGCCGACAAGTGAAATCCAGTACCTCAGCGCGGTTGTTTTTGCGGCTAATGTCTTTGAATTTTTTGCCCGCCAGTGTCGGTAATTGTCGCCCCTGTTCATTGCGGGCGCTGATAATCAGGGGATTAAGCGATTGGCTTCCCCGAACAATAAATGAACCGCCAGACAGGGAAAGTTGTTCGAAGTACCCGAAATCCACGTAGCCGGCATCTGCCAGCAGCAATTTATTGCGTAAGGTGTGAGGGGCAGGCAGATAAGCCCGCTCGGATCGTGTCGGCAGTGACCGTCATGGTGGTGGGCGATTGGCGGAACAAAGACAGGGTCATATGGCACTCAACCGCCGCCTTCAATGGGCTGAAGCGACTGGGGAAAATCCCCGCTAAATCGGGATGAACGTTAAATGAGCTGCCATCCTGCAAGAGGATATCGTCAAACTGCTCGAATTTTTTGGGTAAGGGTGGCAGAACGTTTTCAATCAACTGAGCCATGGCGAACGTCACCAACGTCTTCATAAAATCGGCGAAGGCGCTTTTACGTAACTGAATTATGGAAGGGTTTATAGGAGACAGTTTGTTTTTCACTCAAGCACATGCCGTTAAACTGCCGGTGCAGGTCAGCGATGGAGGTGCAGTTTCCTTTGCTCAGTGCAGCAATCAGACTGAGAACCAGAGACTGTGGCCCAATATTTCTGAGTCGTGCCATAAAGCCACATCTGCGGGCGGTTTTTTCAAGAAAAGCGTCGCTGAAGAATTGCATTAACTGAGGTTTCGTGGAGATAAATTGTCATCGGCTTTATTCTCTGATCTCGGTATTTTGTTTGGCGACAATTATCAGATCATAAATAAAGCCTTTTTCCTATCTAAAATAATAGGTTGGCGCTAAAGATCCTGTTTATGAGATAAACCACGTTTTGAACAGATGAAGGTATTGATGTTAAGTGAGTTGTTATCAATTGAAGCGACTGTTAAGAAATATGCACGGGAACCTACTTATCTGTTTTACGGTTGGTAAATTGGGTTCCATGGTACATATTAAATAGCAAGAGTTTATAATTGTTTCTCGTCTGTAAATTTAACTGTTTTAGTTAATAAATTAAGTAATATAAAAAACAGAGAATTGAATAAACTTATATGCAAGTTTTGCTATTCGGAAGTACTGAAAAATAGATAAACCACTAACAGGTTTTTATATTGATTTACATGATTAGTATTACACTTATTTGATTCACTTTTAGGTGCCAATTTTATTCGGCATACAATATTTTGTGCCAGTTTTTACCTTTCCTACTGAAACAATAGTTTACTATTTAAGCATTTAACCGCAAATTTTGCGTATGGGTTAATAGTTACTCATGCTATAACCATCACCTTATTATGGCCTTTTTGGCTGCAAAATGTGCATTGTGTCATGTTTTTGTGCTAATTATGTTAATAATAGGTTTCCTTTGTGTTTTCCTGTTGCTTATGACATCTGTTGAGATCTTATTGACGCAGGGGACAACAGTTGCTTAATTGATAAGCCGAAAAATAATAAACAATACCCAAACAGCGTAGTTCCTGGCAAAAAATACAGGTTCTTGCTGTACACAACAACATCACAAATGGAGTGTAAGAGAATGACAACTTCCTCTAGAAAGACAGGGTTATTGAAGCTAGGGATCAGCTTGATTGCATTAGCAGTAACCGCCAGTGTTCAGGCAAAGACATTGGTTTACTGTTCTGAAGGTTCACCAGAAGGATTTAACCCGCAATTGTTCACGGCTGGTACAACTTATGATGCCAGTGCAAGACCACTGTATAACCGTTTGGTTGATTTCAAAACAGGTAAAACGGAAATTATCCCGAGTCTGGCTGAAAAATGGGATGTTAGTGATGACGGTAAAGTTTACACCTTTCATCTGCGCAAAGGCGTTAAGTGGCACGATAACAAAGAGTTCAAACCAAGCCGAGAATTCAATGCTGATGATGTGATCTACACTTTCATGCGGCAAAAAGATGCAAACCACCCATACCACAAAGTGTCAGGCGGCAGCTATGAGTATTTTATTGGCATGGGTATGGGTGAGATTATCAATAAGGTTGAAAAAGTAGACGATTATACTGTTCGGATTGAACTGAGCCGCCCGGAAGCGCCATTCCTGGCTGACTTAGGAATGGATTTTGCCTCTATTCTGTCAGCCGAATATGCAGATAAGATGATGAAAGCTGGTACGCCGGAGAAAGTCGATCTGAATCCAATTGGTACAGGCCCGTTCCAGTTGCTGCAATATCAGAAAGATTCTCGCATTCTGTATAAAGCCTTCAAAGAGTACTGGGGAGATAAAGCCAAACTTGACCGGCTAGTTTTCTCTATTACTCCTGATGCATCCGTTCGTTATGCAAAATTACAGAAAAATGAATGTCAGATCATGCCATATCCAAATCCAGCGGATATTGCCCGCATGAAGAAGGATAAAGATATCGTCTTGATGGAACAGCCAGGTCTGAATGTCGGTTATGTTGCTTTCAACGTCACTAAAAAGCCACTGGATAACGTCAAAGTTCGCCAGGCGCTGACAATGTCTGTCAATAAAGACGCTATCATTGATGCGGTTTATCAGGGCGCTGGTCAGAAAGCCAAAAATCTGATTCCACCAACCATGTGGAGTTACGACAATGCTCTTAAAGATTACCAGTACGATCCGGAAAAAGCGAAGCAGTTACTGAAGGAAGCAGGGATGAGCGACGGTTTTACTATCGATTTGTGGGCAATGCCAGTACAACGACCGTATAACCCAAATGCTCGCCGCATGGCTGAAATGGTTCAAGCTGACTGGGCGAAAATTGGTGTTAAGGCCAAAATCGTCAGCTATGAATGGGGTGAATACCTAAAGCGGGCTAAAGATGGCGAGCATCAGATTGTGATGATGGGTTGGACGGGGGACAATGGTGACCCAGATAACTTCTTCGCAACTTTGTTTAGCTGCGCGGCCAAAGAACGAGGTTCCAACTACTCTAAATGGTGTTACAAGCCGTTTGAAGATGTCATTCAGCCAGCACGGATCGCTTCTGAGCATGCTAAACGCGTTGAGCTTTATAAACAGGCTCAGGCTGTGATGCACGAACAGGTTCCGGCGCTGATTATCGCTCATTCCACGGTTTATGAACCGGTACGTAAAGAGGTGAAAGGTTATGTCGTTGATCCTCTGGGCAGACATATTTTCAGCAACGTATCTCTTGAATAATCTTGTTTTTACTCGATTGTGATAGGCCATCTTCCTGATTTTTTAATGGAGATGGCGACTTCTCCCCGGCAATCAGTTATCGCCGGGGAAAGGCTGACAAGCAAGTAGAGGCAAGGTGTTCATTGAGTTGTGAGCGAAAGGGGGAAAGTCCTCCTCCTTATCAAGCCAAACGGCCTGAGAGCTGTAACCGGCATTTAAAAAAAGAGAGTTCGGGATATGTTGCAGTTCATACTCCGACGTTTGGGGTTAGTGATCCCAACGTTTATCGGCATTACTTTGCTGACTTTTGCTTTTGTCCATATGATCCCCGGAGACCCGGTGACCATTATGGCCGGGGAACGTGGAATATCGGCTGAGCGCTATGCTCAGCTAATGGCTGAAATGGGGTTGGATAAGCCACTCTGGCAGCAATACTTTCATTATGTAAATGGTGTATTACACGGGGATCTTGGTATCTCCCTGAAAAGTCGCATCTCTGTGTGGGAAGAATTTGTTCCTCGTTTCAAGGCAACTCTTGAACTGGGGATATGCGCCATGCTGTTCGCTATTGCTGTCGGTATTCCGGTTGGCGTGCTGGCGGCAGTCAAGCGTGGGTCGGTTTTTGATCATACTGCGATAGGGCTTTCCCTAACCGGATATTCTATGCCGATCTTCTGGTGGGGGATCATGTTGATCATGTTGGTTTCTGTCCAGTTAGATCTGACACCGGTGTCCGGGAGGGTAAGTGACAGTATTTTCCTTGATGATAGTAATCCGCTGACGGGCTTTATGCTGATCGACACCCTTATCTGGGGTGAAGAAGGTGATTTCAAAGATGCCGTGATGCATATGATCTTACCTGCCATTGTCTTGGGGACAATTCCTCTGGCGGTGATTGTCCGTATGACCCGCTCTTCTATGTTGGAAGTATTGGGTGAAGATTATATCCGTACTGCTCGCGCAAAAGGTTTGAGCCGCATCCGTGTGATTGTGGTTCATGCGTTGCGCAATGCGCTGCTGCCGGTTGTGACCGTTATCGGCTTACAGGTGGGTATCATGCTGGCGGGGGCAATTCTGACTGAAACTATCTTCTCTTGGCCGGGGCTTGGACGCTGGCTGATCGATGCCCTTCAACGCCGGGATTATCCGGTGGTTCAGGGAGGCGTATTGCTGGTGGCGATCATGATTATTCTGGTTAACCTGGTGGTTGACGTGCTGTACGGCGTAGTTAACCCGCGTATCCGTCATAAGAAATAGGGAGCGCATTATGTCTCAAGTGACTGAGCCTGCAAACAATGCGCCTAAGATTATGACGCCGATGCAGGAGTTCTGGTATTACTTTAAGCGCAATAAGGGGGCGGTTGCCGGCCTGGTTTATATTGTGCTGATGTTGTTGATTGCTTTGTTCGCAGGGGCTCTTGCGCCGCATGGTGCGGCGGAGCAGTTCCGTGATTCCTTGCTGACTCCGCCGGTATGGCAGGAAGGGGGAAGCTGGCAGTTTATTCTGGGTACTGATGATGTCGGTCGTGATTTACTTTCGCGTCTGATGTATGGCGCCCGGCTTTCACTGCTGGTGGGGTGCTTGGTTGTGGTGTTATCCCTGTTAATGGGGGTTGTACTGGGGGTGTTGGCCGGTTATTTCGGTGGCGTGGTGGATATCATCATCATGCGTATCGTGGATATTATGCTGGCATTGCCAAGCCTGCTGTTAGCGTTGGTGCTGGTGGCGATATTTGGGCCGTCAATTGTCAATGCTTCTCTGGCGCTGACCTTTGTGGCTTTGCCACATTACATCCGTTTAACCCGCGCTGCGGTGCTGGTGGAGGTTAACCGTGATTATGTCACGGCTTCACAAGTGGCAGGGGCAGGGTCCGTGCGCCAGATGTTTATCAATATCCTGCCTAACTGCCTGGCGCCGCTGATTGTGCAGGCTTCTTTAGGTTTTTCCAATGCCATTCTCGATATGGCTGCTTTGGGTTTTCTGGGGATGGGGGCGCAGCCACCCACGCCGGAATGGGGAACGATGCTGTCTGATGTATTGCAGTTTGCACAAAGTGCCTGGTGGGTGGTGACTTTCCCAGGGGTGGCAATTCTGCTGACAGTATTGGCGTTTAACCTGATGGGTGACGGTTTGCGTGATGCACTTGATCCTAAACTCAAGCAGTAGCGAGGTAGCGAAATGGCATTGTTAAATGTAGAAAAATTATCGGTTCACTTCGGTGAAGAAGATGCGCCATTCCGGGCCGTTGACCGCATCAGCTACCGTGTTGAGCAGGGGCAGGTTGTCGGGATTGTCGGAGAGTCCGGTTCTGGTAAATCAGTCAGCTCATTGGCCGTCATGGGATTGATTGATTATCCGGGCCGGGTGATGGCGGACAAATTGGAATTTAACCAGCGTGATCTGACCAAAATCTCGGAGAAAGAACGCCGCCAGCTGGTCGGTGCGGAAGTGGCAATGATCTTCCAGGACCCGATGACCAGCCTGAATCCCTGTTATACCGTTGGATATCAGATTATGGAGGCGCTGAAAGTGCATCAGGGCGGCAACCGTCGCACCCGCCGCCAGCGGGCGATTGATCTGCTGACATTGGTGGGTATTCCTGATCCTGCGTCGCGTTTGGATATTTATCCGCATCAGTTATCCGGTGGTATGAGCCAACGGGTGATGATCGCAATGGCAATTGCTTGCCGGCCAAAATTGCTTATTGCTGATGAACCGACAACGGCTTTGGATGTCACCATTCAAGCGCAGGTTATTGAACTGTTGCTGGAGCTGCAACAACGGGAAAATATGGCGCTAGTCCTAATCACTCATGATCTGGCATTAGTCGCAGAAGCTGCCCATCATATTATCGTGATGTATGCCGGGCAGGTTGTGGAATCCGGTAAGGCATCGGAAATCTTCCGTGCGCCACGCCATCCGTATACTCAGGCGCTGCTCAGGGCATTACCTGAATTTGCCACGGATAAATCCCGTCTTGCCTCTTTACCGGGCGTTGTGCCGGGGAAATATGACCGGCCTATTGGTTGCCTGCTGCATCCGCGTTGTCCATATGCTAATGACCATTGCCGTCAGATGGAGCCGGAATTAAGAACGGTAGGGGAACGTCAGGTGAAATGCCATACACCATTGGATGATGCGGGGAGGCCGACAATATGAGTGAACATATTTATCAGGCGCGGGAAACATCAACGGTGCCGTTATTAAAAGCGACAGAACTGAAAAAATATTACCCGATCAAAGGGGGATTATTTTCACCTGCCCGTACTGTAAAAGCGCTGGATGGTATCTCTTTTGAACTGGAGAAAGGCAAAACGTTGGCCGTTGTGGGCGAATCGGGGTGTGGTAAATCCACATTGGGGCGATTGCTGACAATGATAGAAAAGCCAACTGACGGTGAACTTTATTATCAGGGGCAGGATCTGTTGGTGCCAAATAAAGACGCTGAAAAGCTGCGCCGCCAGAAAATCCAGATTGTGTTCCAGAATCCTTATGGTTCGCTCAACCCGCGTAAGAAAGTTGGGCAAATCCTGGAGGAACCTCTGCTGATCAATACCAAACTGAATACGCATGAGCGTAAAGAGAAAGTGTTGCAGATGATGGCGAAAGTAGGGTTGAAAACCGAACACTACAGCCGTTACCCGCATATGTTCTCTGGTGGTCAACGCCAGCGCATCGCGATTGCCCGTGGTTTGATGTTGGACCCGGATGTGTTGATTGCGGATGAGCCGGTTTCTGCGCTGGATGTCTCGGTGCGGGCACAGGTGTTGAACCTGATGATGGATTTGCAGCAGGATTTGGGGCTGTCCTATGTGTTTATTTCCCATGATTTGTCTGTGGTTGAGCATATCGCTGATGAAGTGATGGTGATGTACCTTGGCCGCTGTGTGGAGAAGGGCCGTAAGGAGATGATCTTCAGTCATCCACGTCATCCGTATACACAGGCGCTGTTATCAGCAACGCCAAGGCTGAACCCTGAATTACGCCGTGAACGGATAAAATTGACAGGTGAATTGCCAAGCCCGATGAATCCACCACCCGGTTGTGCGTTTGCGGCCCGTTGTCGTCGGGTATTTAGCGCCTGTACTCAGTTTCAGCCAAAATTGAATCAATATGGTGAGCAACTGATTGCTTGTTTTGCCGTTGATCAGGATGAAAATGTTGCTGTGGAGTAATGACTTGGCAATCATGTATTAAAACATCTTTGGTGATAATGGGTTAGCCATTATCACCATTTAAATATTGGTTTTTGTCTTTAACCGTCAAAGATAGCCACTAAAGGTAATTATTTCAGAAAAATAACGGCTTGGATAAGTCAAACAGGATCGTTAGCGATAAAATCAAGTATACTCAATTCCACGGATCACATGTTATAACT
Organism: Photorhabdus temperata; assembly: GCF_025384845.1. Classification (NCBI taxonomy): domain Bacteria; kingdom Pseudomonadati; phylum Pseudomonadota; class Gammaproteobacteria; order Enterobacterales; family Morganellaceae; genus Photorhabdus; species Photorhabdus temperata. The sequence goes on from NZ_JAJAFX010000049.1 coordinate 8,541, forward strand.
GCGATATCTCATAGGCATTGGTTTGAGTGAAAATGAAATTGCGCGTCAAACGTTCGTTAACCATTAAACAGATGGCCGCAGTGACCGGCGTCACGCTGGTGACCATTGCTATTTTTATTACTATTCAATTGTGTCATCTTATACAGCAACGTAAAGATGATTATATCAGTCAGCTTAATAATGCGGCAGTTCAGGTACAGGCGCCTTTAACCGAAGCGCTGCTCAGTTCCGATCTCAGTAAGGCGAAAGAGTTACTGATAGGGCTACGTACCGCGGGTATTTTAGGGCGGGCAGATGTGGTGTTACCGGAGGATATCCGGGTGATACGATTGAGCTTTGCCACCCATCGTCCAATTCCCGAATTGGCTAAACGTATTTTTGGGATCCCTGTGGAGGTGAGTATTCCCCTCCATGCTTATGGTTCAGCGCCAATAGACGCTAAGCCGCTGGGGCATTTGATTTTACAGGTGGATTCTAATCGGATATATCGTTTTGCTATTAATGCGTTGGCACTGATGTTGACAACGTATTTATTGTTAGCGCTTATTCTGACTGTGTCGATAAGCTGGTGTATCAACCGGATTATTGTGCACCCATTGCGTAACGTTGCACGGGATCTTAATAACGATCAACCACCAGAGCCAATGACGTGCCCTAAAGGTCACCAGGATGATGAACTGGGTTTGCTGATCAGGGGATATAATCGTCAATTTGATAAACATAAACCTCCGTCATCATGAAACCATCCGGGGCGGTTTGAGGTCTAACCCTCAGTTATAATTCTGACAGGATTTCACCTGCTAAAACTCAGGTTTTTGCTTTTTCTACCGTTGTTATTGGTCGAAGGGAACATATTCTGTCATCACTGGTTAAATTGCCGAAGGCTAAAACCAAGGATAGACATCTATAGGGGTTCACATGCAGGGTACGAAAATTCGTTATTTTATTGGTGGGATAATGCTGACCATTGCGGGCCAGGTACAGGCAGAAGCTCTGCAACCTGACCCTGCCTGGAAACAAGGCAAACTGGAAAATGGTTTTAACTGGCAAATCTTGCAGACGCCACAACGTCCTAACGACAGAATACAGTTGCGCCTTGTAGTGAAAACAGGTTCGCTGGCGGAAAAAACTCAGCAAACGGGTTATACTTGGTTGATTCCGAAAGTCGCGTTATTCAGCAGCAAGAGTTTATCTTCCGCTAAACTGGAACAACTATGGGACAGTGCTGTCGATCCTAAATATCCGCTGCCTCCTGCTATTGTTTCATATGATTTCACGCTTTATAACTTGAGTTTGCCGCATAATCGTCCTGAACTGTTAAAAAGTGCGTTGAGTTGGCTGGCTGACGCGGCGGGCAAAACGGTATTTACATCAGAGACACTACAACATGCCATGAAAATGGCGGGTACATCGGTAGCGACCTATCCTCCTGATATACAGGACCCGGTGTGGCGCAGACGTTTGCAAGGTTCAACGCTGTTGGGGCATGATCCGGCACAGGGCGCCGCTCAACCTGTCGATTTGGATAAACTTAAGCAATTTTACCGGCAGTGGTATACCCCTGACATGATGACGTTGTATATCGCGGGCAACGTGGATAGCCGAACTTTACCGGAAAATATCAATCAGACGTTTTCATCATTGAAGGGTAAGCGCCATACTCCGGCAACGATCGCGGCGTTGTTACCCATGAAACCGGATACGATGGGGATTATCAGTGACAAAAAGAAAGAGGATACCTTATCCTTGATTTGGGATCTCAACTGGCAGCCGATGAATGATTCACATGTGTTGAGCCGCTATTGGATCAGTGATATTACCCGTGAGGCACTTTATCGCTACCTGCAACTCGGGCTGGAGAGAAGAAATGATAAAGCGCTAAAACTGGGGCTAGATTGCAAAGTTCAGTATCAGCGTGCGAGTTGTGCTCTGAATCTCAACACAACGGCAGGTAATTTAAAACCCGCGATGGAGTATCTGGCTGCTGAATTGGTAACACTACGTGATAAGGGGTTGCCAAAGGCACAGTTTGATGAGCTGTATGCGCAGAAACAAGCCCAACTTAGCCAGTTGTTCGCCATGTATGCCCATACCAGCACGGATATTCTGATTAATCAGCGTCTTTTGTCCCAACAAAGTAATGTTGTGGATATTGCTCCTGAACAGTATCAACGCCTGAGACAAGCATTTTTAGCTTCCCTGACACCTGAAATGCTAAACCATGAACTGAAACAGATCCTTTCACAAGAAGTCGCGTTTGTTCTGATTCAGCCGAAAGGAGAAGTTGAAATGGATGTAAACCAGCTAAGACATGGTTTTAATCAGATTATGTCGCCGGCGCCACATAAGATTGATACTCCGGCACAGGCACAGCCGCCGGTATCTAAGCCGGAAGAAAAGGCGTCTTAAGTTAAGGCAGCAAAAAAGGGCGGGAATACCGCCCTTATATCATGCTCGGAAGACTACTTTTTAGCTTCGGCCCTGAGTTCAGTTACATTTTTACCGCCAACTCCCCAGTTATCAGTTTCGACTTCATCAATAATAACAAAGGTAGTTGCAGGATTTTTTCCCAATACATCGACCAGTAACTGGGTAGCTCCTTCAATTAATTGATTTTTTTGCTCTGCTGTAGCACCTTCACGGGTAATTCTGATATTTACAAACGGCATAAACAGCTCCTTTTCGTCGGTTATTATTGGCAGATGGGATCTGCCAGGGCACATTTATTCGGTATTTTGATCTTGATGAGGATCCGCAGTGGCTATCCAGGCAGCGCAGAACAGCGTTAAGCGGGCGAAGAGATAGAAAAATGTCATCAGGCCGATAACAGAGCCAAAAGCCGCGCCGGAAGGGGAGCTGGCGAGGCGTGGCAGCGTCATGGTCATAATATATTTGATAACTTCAAAACCTATAGCTGCCATCAATGTCCCTTTCAACAATGCCTTGCGTTCGGGCTGGTGGCGGGGTAATACCCAAAATAGCCACAGAAAAAGCAGATAGTTGGCTGAAATAGAAATTGCCAGGCCAATCAGGAACCAGGATGGACGCAGCCACTCAATGCCATCTAACCCTAATATCTTAACGATGGTTGCCTGAGCGGAGCCGGCGATAGAGGTCAGTGACAGCGTGATCGCCAGAGCTAATAACAGCCCAATCAGAGAAATAGCATCACGAATATATTTAAAATAGATTTTATCGTTCTCTTCCTGATTCCGTACCCAGACAGGGTGAAACTGGGCAAGAATCGCCTGACGTAAATTACTTACCCAGTTCACACCGGAATAAAGAGCAATTGCCAAACCGGTTAATCCCACAGTAGTACGCTGTTTAATCGCAGTATCAACACTATTTTTCAGCGTATTGGCAAGTGTCGCATCACTAATACTGTTTGCAATACCATTGATTAGCTTTGCCAGTAAATCAGGATTAGAAGCCAGAATAAAACCCGCAATGGCGAAAGAGAGCATCAGAATGGGGATAAGCGATAAAAACGAAAAATAGGTTATCGCCGCGCCAAACTGATTACCCATCCGATCATTAAAGCGCAGTGTTGCCCGGATAAAGTGAGCGATAATAGGAATATTACGGATATAATTTCCTACTCTGACGGTCAGAGAAATCGCTTTTTTACCGTGATGAATGCCTTTCTCTAAAGGTGTTCTGGATAATCTTCCCGGCTGATGTTCTGTTATTTCCTGTCTTTCTACATCCTTTGGCATGAATAGCCTCAACAATTACCTTGAATAAACATGAGTGATCGCATAATGCCACTTTAAGATGATTATTAACAATTCAACATACCCAAGTAATTAAGTATTCAAATGTTAAATGAAGACTTTTTCAAGGCTGGGGTTTTGCAGGCCAGATTTGTCATGGAGGTACAGATAACGGATAGAAGTTAATTTACTGATTTACCTGAATTGTTCTTAATGCAACGGGACTAAATGCATAGGCGTTCAGCTAACTGTTGGCTGAATTCACGTGCAGCCCAGGGAATATATTTGGCGCCCCTTCCGGAGAAACCGCTGAAGATTGCAATATCGCGATCAGGCAGACACTGCATTTCTGGCAGATAGTTGGCGGTGTAGCCATCATATCCATTTCGCCCGTCTACGACAGTGCTCTGACAGAGAAGGAGTTGATTTGCTAACTGGTGATGACGTGCATTTGCCTGTTCTGGCTGCCAGTGAAGCTGGTCGGGATCTGATGCATCATACTGCGTAGCTCCACCCACAAAGAAAAAAGAGGAAGATTCAGGGCGCAGGTAGCCTCCTGAATTTTCATCAATAACACACTGCTCCGGTGCATCGGATTGTATGCTTTGTAGACAACTGAGCGGAATAGTTCGACTGAAGATCTGACTCTCCGGGTACAGTTGCGGCGTGTGAGCTCCGGTTGCAATCACTGCCAGCCTGGCCGGAAGTCTTGTACCTACTCCGGTGATCACTTCAACTCCGCCCGGCACTTCCCGCACCGCTTTAACGGGTGAACCTTCGAGAATTTCTACACCATGAAAACGCGCTTTATCGACGAAAATCTGCGCCGCTTGACGAGGATTAACATACCCGCCAAGCGGCTCCCACAACGCAATGCGCCCGTTGGAAAAGCAGTGATGTTGTAGCGCAGGAAAGCGGCAGGCAGATTCGGCTTCACTTAGCATATGAATAGGGTACTCATCGGAAGAAAACTCGGCAATCCGCTCACGAGCCAGTGCCTGATGTTCGGCTTTTAGCAGGTAAACCAGGCCACAGCGGGTAAAGATATCGGGATGCGTTACTGCGATCTCGCTCCATACCTTAATGCCTTGGATACTCTTTGTCATCAGAGCATACAGTGGATCATAGACGCGTACGATCCCCCGTGAATGTGCTGTTGCTCCTCCGGCACCGGGCACTGTCGCTTCCAGCAGCAAAATTTTAAGTGGTAATTGACTGCACCAAGATGCCAATGCACTACCAGCCAGTCCTCCCCCAACGATAATGAGGTCCCATTGTGAAGCCATGTCTCACCCTCTGTTTTGGATGCTATTGCCCCCAAGAGGGCCAAAGAAAATCACCCATGTTCTGAAATCGCTGCTGAACGACTCAAAGCGATGATCAACATAAGCGGGAACAAATAGAAAATCTCCAGCCGAGAAATTGACATAGGTTTCACCCCGACGGAAAACACCATGACCGGAACTGACGATATAAATTTCGTCCCTGTCATGCGGTGTTTGAGTATCCACTCCGACAGGAGAAAAGAGTTCAACGGAGAGCTGCCCCCTTTCAAACAACACGGCAAAAGGCTGTGGCAGGCCAGGAAGGAAAGTCGCTGTTTCAGACTCATTGATATGTAAAATATCGTCAGGAATATTTGTATCGGATATTACACTCATCTTGCATTGCTCCCGGTATTCAAAACAGGCAGATCGTTCTTTGAAATCAGTCCCCATTTTAGTCCCTGTAACTCCCCTTGTGGTGAAAGGGTCAATTCACCATAAGGGGTTTGCCAGCGTTGCTGACGCAAATGCGCTATTAATGCTTTTCCTTGCAGATGTGGATTGTGTCGCCAGCTGTCACATAGCGCCCGAATAGCCAGATAACTCGTAAAGAAATAAGCTCCCGGTTGTCTCTCCGATAGCATGAAAGCCCTGCTAAGTAGCTGAGACTGAGTATGATCCAGCATATTTCCGCCACAATTAATGAGAAAAGGCACGGCAATATTTGGATGTGTCAACTGTCGTGTTGCCGGGCCATATGCATCATCCGACAAAATGACTTTTGCCACCGGAGAAAAGGCATATCGCTGCATTAACCCGAAGGAAAACTCTTGACTGCCCAACAGATAGACGACACTACTTTGTAAAGCCAACTGTATTATCTTTTCATCACCGATAGCAGGCGAAGCAGACAGATAAACGTTAGCTGTGATACTCATAGTCGCCAGCGCGGCATTCAGCTGATCGGCAAGACGTTCTCCATAATTATGCCGTTGCGCCAGGATCAACACCCGCTCGTCAACGGAGCAGCCTGCGATAAGACACCGTAACTGTTCATCATCACGGCCAAAAAAACGCAGCGTATTTCGCTTCTGACGACATAAGTCAGGATGGGAACTTCCAGGCGCGATAAAAGGCAGTTCGCTGGCCTCATAGAGAGGGCTGGCCGCTAATGCGGTAATACTGCTGAAATGTCCCACTACCGCATGACTGCCAGCCGAAATGGCTTCCCGTGCCGCCTTTTCCGCTTGCCTGGCCTCACGCCCATCATCGAAGTAACGCAGCCTGACAGTTATCCCGGCGTCGCTGACCGCTAGCCGGGCTGCCATCAATAAATCCTGTTGATTGGGACCATCACTTTCACTGAGTGAAAGCTGGTGGCAATGATGGTCACCATGAAGACAGTCGGTACGGTTAATCCATTCTGGTAACATCTCTGTTTTCCTGGTTCACTCCGCTGCATAATACGTAAGGCTCACTCTGAGCATCAAACGGCTGCTTGAAGGTAAATGCATAGGGTGTAACGCCATAATCGTGTAAATGCTCAAGCCGGTGACATGCCTCACGCCAGCATGGTTGATGATGTTCAGATACCCACCAGACGACGTAGATAGGCCAATTTTGTTTGCCAAACCAGTCTTTGCGAAGCCGTAATGCCTCTTTATGTAATGGCCCGTAATAGGCGAAGTGAGAAACACTTTCCAGATCGCGCCAAAGAGAAAGGGTTTGCGCCTGCTTAGTATGACCATTGCATATCCCATCAAGATAAAAGCGCGGCACGGCGAATGGCCCCCATCGTCCCCAGTCTTTCTGGTAGTTTGTCATCCAGACAATATCTTCCACCGGTTTGGCCCGGTCGATAAAGCCTTTCGACTTTTCTGCTTCAAGAAAAACATCGGGGGTGCGATCGTCAAACTCCTGAACCTGTATATCGCCATATGGAGCACGAAGTATGGAAAAGGTCATCAGGCAAGCTTTGGAAGTCATATACTTTTAACCTCTTTGCTCAGGTGGGTCACTGATACGGGTAGAAAAAAATGACGAAGGTAAATCGCACAGGTGAAGAAAGTCTGTCGTATTCAGCGTCATCTGGTCTATTGCCGTTAACCGATGGAATAATTTTTCACTGCTCTGTGGCATTAAAGGCCAGGCAGCTTGCGAGAAACATTGCAGTAACCAGCCAACCCCCCGTAATGACTCTGCATCATGATATTGAGATAATGTCATCTCAATAAATTTCATCAGATGTAATAAGTCTTCCGCGGCTTGTCGCAAATGAAAACGTTCCAGGGTATAGCTGGCTAAAATCCGCTGACGGGCAGATTCACCAATTTGGTGCCATGTTGCTGACAGCGGCGGTAATGGCGTAACGCAGGTTGCCGCTTTTTGATTCCATGCTGCGGTAATGTTTAGCCAACTTTTTTCCAGAGAGTTCTCAAGCACCCTCATCATATCCGCTTCATTAAAGTTGGCTTTTTCAAAACCGGGGGCATTAAACGCTGCATAAAAGCGAATGGCATCCACACTACAACGTTGCGCCAAGTCAGATGCCCACACAAGATGATTGTTGCTGGTAGAGAACTTGGCGTGATCGAGGTTATAGAACTCATTAATCATCGTTGCCCAAGGCAGCCAACGTCCGTTATCGATTTGCGACAGCATGGCGACATGTACCACTGCGTAAAAATAGGAGTTATCAAAACCAAAGAAATTAACGGGTACAGTAACATCATTTAACTGTGGATCCCGCTCAATAGCCCGTTGATAACTGTACAACAACTCCGCCATAACTTCCGGCCAGGCATTGATCACCTGACCAGGGAAATCAGCATGGGCCATAGAGATACCCCAATTTCCCGGCATAGTGACCGGAAAATCCGGCAGAATCGTAGACAGAGCATCTTCTGCAAGCCATTGGTAGCGCTGACGAAATCGCTTGTTTTGCTGATAGAATTGCGTAATCGGCTGGCGGAAACGCTCCAGTTCGAGTACTAATACCTCTGAGTGGCGAATCGTCACTTCGGTTGACCCGCTGTTTGTCACACGCGGCTTAATAATGGTTTCAGCATTCGTCAAATTACCACAGGCTTCACAGATACCACATTTACAGGCGGCTAAACAGACCGGACAGTGACCTGAAATACCCGCTTCATCGTGCCAGATTTGTTCTTTTTCACTGTAAAAGAATGGAAAGTGTTTTTTAACTAAAACACCACGCTGATAAAGCTGATGGAAAAGATTTCGCACCCAAGTTACGGCTTCCTCTTCCGGTAAAAAATAATCAGCTACATCAATATGATAGAGTTTAAGTGTTTTAATAATATCATCAGTCCAGTAACGATACAGCGTTTCCGGATCGCGTTGCTGACGTTCTGCCGTCACGCGTACATAAGATTGATTAATATCGCTGTAACAGGTCACAAAGCTGTGCTGGCCTTGCAAACGTGCTGCCCGGGCAAATACATCACCCGCCAGAAACGGACCACTCATGTGCCCAACATGTAGCCCGCCGTTAGGTGTTGGAGGCGGTAATGTGATAATAAAACCGGTTGGCGTCATTTTGGCTGCCTTAATTTGATCATCATTTAAAAAACGGAATCAGAACTACCGCCCATATCCCAGTAAATATCTAACATCACAAATGGGATCTTTTCTGAACGGTTGCGTAACTGATGTTCTGAAAAACGCGGCAAATAAACCACATCACCATAGGATATGATGGCCGTCTCCCCGTCGATGAATAACTCAGCCTCACCACTGATAACAATAAATGTCTCTTCTTCGTCATGTGAATGCCGATCAACATCTTTACCGGGTTCAATCATCACCCAGATACAGCCAAATTCAGTCAGTGGTCGTTGTGTGTTAACTTTTCCTTTCCAGGGAAATAACCGCCGGAGTTTGCAGTTATATTCATCGGTATACTGGATATCTGCTTTACGGCGGATCAGGGTTTCAATTTTGCGGTTAGTGACTTCTGACATATTATTCACCCATACTGTGGTTTCTGTACCTGGTTTGTCAGAAAATGCTCGATTTTCTCTGCTATTAACCAGGAGCGAATTGAAAGCAAACTGAATGAACCTGCGTCACCAAAACCATGAGTTGATTCACATAAGCCGTTAAGAAAAAAAGGCGATAACGGTTTATCATTGCTTTCTAAACAATAATCCCGCGCCACATGCAGGGATCCATCTTCCCGGCGCTTAAAATGGTCAGCTACATTGGAAAGTAGTGGATGATTACGCTCCTGATTTTCCTCACTGCCCATATTTTTGAAGCCGGTGGCAAGAATGACGCCATCAACTTGTAATTTCCTGACTCTGTCAGAGATTTTATTTTTATAATAAATTTCTATGCCCGACTTATTCTCTGTAACCTGGGAAATATCGGTCATATTGTGCAGCGCAATATGTTCTCGCCCGTCCAGCTTCTGTTCGTAAAGTTTTACATAAAGCATTTTGATCACATCGTGATCTGCGGAGCTGTAATTACTGCGCCACAATTCTCGAGTGAGCGCTTTTTGCTGCTCAATATTGAGCTGATAAAACTCATCAACAAACTCAGGAAAATAGATATGTTCAGTAAAAGGGCTGACATCTTTGAGCTGATAAGAGTAGCCTCGGAAAATATTATGTATTCGCAGATGTGGATAACGGGAGGAAAGATCCAATATTAATTCTATGGCACTCTGGCTATTACCAATCACTGCAACAGATGTTAAATGACTTTCTGCTTGCCATTGCGACAGTGCTGAAGTCACGCGGGTAAAATGAACGATCCGCGATGAGTGACACTGTTCGAATTGTGGTGGAATATAGGGTGTCCTTCCTGGCCCGAAAGAAACCACTTTTGCACGCAAGTTTCTTCCGAGGCTGGTTTCAATCCGGTATCGGTCGGAAAAGGTACTGTCCAGCGTAATGGTGATGACTGTCTCTCCATAGCTCACCCAGCGATCAAAATGACGTGCTACCCAGCGTACATAGCGCGCATAATCTTTCCTTAAAGCAAACTCCAACCCGAGATTGAGATACTCAAACAAGCGGTTTTCACTTTTCAGATAGCTAAGAAAGCCGTAGGGACTGGTGGGGTTACGCGGCGTGACAAAGTCGCGCAACGGGTTGTGCTGTATATCCGAGCCAGCCAGTAGCATTTCAGGTTGCCAGTCCGGTGCGGTGTTACTTTCCAGAAATAACACCGAATCTGTGGTTTGTTTTTCTTCTAATGACACGGCAAGGGAAATATTACCCGGCCCAAACCCTATACCGATCACATCGAATTCTTCAATAATATCACTCACAGGCTCACCTTCTTGATGGGTAACGTTGTTTCAGCATGCCTTAATGACTGAATAATATTTCGTGTAGCCGCAATGATTCGCTCTGCCCCTTCTTGTAACCTTTCATCTTCGATGGTTAAAGGCGGCATACACTTAACGACCTCGTTTTGTGGTCCACAGGTTTCAATCAGAAGTTTTCTTTCGAAAAGAGAGCGACTAATTTTTTTAGCCAGAACTGAAGCGGTAAATTTAATTCCTACCATCAATCCTTTGCCTACAATGGAGAATGGTGTGTCCAGATCTTGTAGTTCGGACTGGAAAATAGTTTTCAGAAACTGCTCTTTTCTCTTTATCTGTTGCGAAAAGCTCGCGTCTCCCCAGTATTTCTTCAGAGCTACGGTTGCAGTGGTCATGGCGAGATTATTGCCACGGAAGGTGCCGTTGTGTTCACCTGGGTACCATTTATCGAGATCTGGAGAGATAAGGTTGATTGACATGGGTAATCCAGAACCGCTGATCGATTTTGAAATGCAGACAATATCCGGAGTAATGCCAGCCTCTTCAAAGCTGAAAAAGTTTCCCGTCCGGCCACAGCCAGCCTGGATATCATCAATGATAAGCAGAGATCCAATTTCCCGGGCCAATGTGGTAAGCCCTTGTAGCCAGGCTACGGAGGCGCAGTTGAGTCCTCCTTCACCTTGAACACATTCCAGGATGAATGCGGCGGGCAGATCAATACCATTGCCAGGCTTACACAACATATCTCTAATGAAACTTAATTGCTGACCAACATCTGTGACGGAAAATTGATCGTAAGGCAGTCGTAATACCCCCGGTATTTGCAGACCAGTAGACTGCCGCTTGGCAGGATTTGCTGTGATGGAAAGCGAGCCTAAAGACATGCCGTGGTAACCGCCAGAAAAACAGGCGATAGTGTGTCGTCCAGTGACCTTACGTGCCAGTTTCAGTGCGGCTTCAATAGCATTGGTTCCTGTCGGTCCGGTAAACTGAACTTTATATCGCAGATGGCGTGGCGCCAAAATATATTCGTGTAAAGTAGTAAGAAAGGTTTCCTTGGCTTCAGTATGCATATCCAGCCCCTGAAGAATGCCATTTTCACTTAAATAATGTATTGCCGCTTCAATCATGGAGGGATCATTATGTCCATAATTGACAGATCCCGCTCCGGCAAGAAAGTCTAAATATTCATTACCCTGTTTATCAAATAGTAAAGCATTTTTACCTCGCGAAAAAATAGAGGGAAAATTCCGGCAATAACTTCTGACCTCAGATTCTATGTTTTCAAAAACAGAAAGGTTCATAAGTAACCTCTATTATATAAATGTTTCCCGGAAAAAGCAGAATATTAACGACATTCAATTTGATAATGATACCAACTGGTTCTACTGTCCGAGAGACTGTCATATAACTGTTGAGCGGTAGTATTATTTTTCTGAGTTGTCCAGTCCAGGGAAAAGAATTTCCCTTGCTGTTTTGCCCATTGCAGTGCATGTAAAATAAGGCTCTTTCCTACTCCTCTTCCACGATAATCTGGAATAACATATAAATCATTTAATAATGCATTTTCAACCGCATTAACACTGGAGAAAATATAATAAATTGTCGAAAATCCTATAGCATAATCCTGTTCATTCAAACAAAGATATTGCCGGCCTTTTTCTTTATTATGAATAAATTGAGAAAAGAATAGTCTATTCTTTTTCTCATCAGGTTCACTGACACCATAGAACCTTTGATAATCTGCCACCAGTTTCAATAGACTGGAAAAATTCTTCTCATCTACAGGTACTATTTTCCACGGTGTTTTTAAATTAGATAGTTGTGTCATAGATTACTCCTCTTGTTGTAATTGTTGTTTCATTTTCTCTTCCTGCTTTTTTTCTATCTTTAAACCGATAAATGAAATGACTACCACGCTGATAATTGCGATAAGTGAGTAGATGGAGAGTGCCAGACGACTATCAAATATCTGGAAAGTAAATACAAAAAGTGGCGTCAATAATAAGATATAAGAAACTTGAACAGGAGAAATTAAAGCAATACCTTTCTGTAACATAAATAACGGCACCACATTCCCGAGTATGGAAATGGTCATAAACGCGGTCATATGTGTATTAAGATCAACGGTCAGCCCCTTACTGAAATAAAACGATACGATAAGTAACAAGAAAAATCGCATCGACATTAATTGATAAAGAGTAAAGCCACTATCATAGATTTTTTTCGACACAACGTTAACGGTAGCCATACAAAAGCCGGTTAATATTGCCATTATAAAGCCCAAAATCAATTGTTGATGTTCGACATTAGCGAGACCAGAATGACCTTCCGATACCGTATACCCAACTAATAACATACAGATGATGGTGAAAATACTGATCAGTAATTTGACAGGTGTCAGATTTCTCATTTGCTTTAATAAAATGACAGAGATAATTAGCGTCGCCAACGGATTAATCCCGTACAATGTTGCGGCAGTCAGCGCTGGCTCCATATATCGTAATGAAATATATAAAAAGAGCCATGACCCAAGAGTCGCGACATTGAGTATCAAGAAATTCATTACGCTGCCTAAATTCAGGACAGCCTGATTATCTCGGTGAAAGTAGTTTAGTATGGCAAAAATAATCGTGATAATGGAAAAGTTGATAAATAAAATATTATAGACATTAATTCCCTGTAGCAGGGAACCGAGCCAGACTGATTGTGCTGCTGACAACACATCAAAGGTCAGAACAAATAATATTCCCTTGTTCATTTTAACACCCATAATTTACCGGATTTTTCCATTTCCCGAATGCGTTGGGTATCATATTCCAATGCACGGGGATCTTGGTTAGCCAAGAAAATTCCACCAGGGCTATCAAACAGATTGCTGGTTGGTAATAATTGTTGGCCAATATTAATATTCCAGAATGCCGTGGTATAGGAAGACAGTGTTTCAGCCCACTTCATGCCAGGAATATCGACGATTATCCCTTTATCATAGTTAATCAAAGACACCGCTTTTGAATGTTTATAGTAAACCGGTGGCGATTGTGTACGTTGATGGAAACGCTTTGGATCAATGGCCGCGTCAACCAGTAGATCAAGCTGTGATACATTTGAGAAAAACTGAACATTTCTTGGTGCCTTCGCGCCATGTAACCGTGCACCCACTTCGATCAGTACGGGTCCATGTTCATCGACCATAATTTCAAAATGAGCAGCGCCAAAGTGGATACCCAACGCATTCATGACATTCACTGCATATTCAATAACGTCTTTGACCTCTTTTTCTGAAGGATGAATAAAGAGTTCTTCCGAATAAACAATTGCACCACTTGGCAATATTTGTTTTTTGTACAGAGATGTATTGGTGATGTAGTGTGTTTTATTCAAACTCACGCTATCGACGACATACTCTTTCCCTTTGATAAATTGCTGGACCAGGACATATTCGTTGCAATTTCCCAACGCGTCGCACTTACCCACAATGTCAGAAATCGCTTGTTCTATCTCTGCGTAAGTCTGGCAAAATTTAACGCTGTCCGTACCGGCTGAACTGAGAGGCTTAATGACCATGGTTGATGATAAATTGTGTTCTAGCCACGGTTTTAATTCTTCAAAGCTTGACACTTTAATTTGTGATATAGATCGTAATCCGGCTTTCGCTATACCTTCTTGCATCAGGTATTTATCACGCAGGCAGAGGAGGGTGTCCGGATCGCAACAGGGTAAACCTAGGTGATGGGCCAGTGTGTTCGCCAGCAATACACCACTTTCAGCCCCTGGCACCACGGCCTGACAACCATATTCATTAATTTTATTGACCAACATATCAAAGTTAGATATGGTATAAGACAATTCTTTGATAAAGTTATCTTTATTGTAGGAGGCCGCATAAACTGCCGGTATATTTACACCGCTTTTAATGCAAATGGTTGAAAATCCTCTCGAATAAAATTCACCAGCGAGATATTTCCCGCTGGAATAGGGGTCAACAATCGCAACAGTTTTCATGGGATACTCCATCGATATTTACTAAATTTCATCCAATCATAAAAAAAAAAAAAAGTAAATAGGCTTATTGCATTAAGAGAACAAAACTATATATTTTGTGACTTATGTAGATAAAGTCTATTCTGCCTCGCTTAATTGATGGTATGGGTATAATATCAACCATTGAAATAATAAATCAGCGTTTATACATCAGGAAACAAATATAGGGCAGCGGCGATAATGATTTAACTATCCGAATAATATTAATGCCTATGGTTATATCTTCAATGTCAATATCTGCTATTACAGTAGGGCCTGATTGGATTGCTCAGATATAAACGGATGGGCAATATAACTTATGAAGGCTTACCTTGCTTATCTGGTAAAAATAATATTGGACATGAAATATAAACAGCAACAAAAAGATCCTTCATTTGAAGGATCTTTTATGAATAAATTAACTAATAACAAATTAATGAGATTTACGGTTAATTATTTCGCCAACAGAATCAGGCAATACTAAACTGCCGCCTTTGCTATTGTCATAGCCAGTGACAGATTGTTGTTCCACATTTTGGGTGTTAAGAGTGACATTACCTTGTGCACTACCAATCTGACCACCAATCTGTTGATGGCGTTATCAAAACGGATATTACCTTTAGCATCTACACTGGCTTTGCCGGCACCGGCATTCAGGGATGTACCCTGATATTCGGCATCCCGCTCGACATGGATATTGGATGCTACTGCCGTTGGCTGCAATATCCGCTCCCAGATTGGGTGTGCCTTTCTTGGCGAATGTGCCATCCAGAGCTGATTTTACGGGCTCTTTCACTGCTTTCTCAACCGGACGGGTGACAGCGCTATAATCTATATTGACGCCAATATCTGTGCCAACCTGTAGTTTGCTGCTGGAATTTGATTCAGTATTAGATACCGCCAGATTGCTGACTTTGCCTGCCTCAGCAGCATAAGCGCCGTTGACTTTATGGCTTGCACCTTCCTGAACCAATTCCCCGCTGGCTTTAATGTTCAAATCACCTGCGATCTGCGAACCGGAAACAACGGCGGTGGTGCGGGTATGATTGTTGTTATGACCTTCATAGCCACCATGAATACCGGAGCCCACTTTATCGATTCCTCCGGTAAGATAAACACCAACGTGCTCTTTACTCTGAGATTTCTCTTCAGATTTTTTATTATTCGCGGCTAACAGATGAACATTTGCGCCGGTGATCTTAGCATCACCTTTGGTCGTCACCAGATTGGAACCACTATGAATGCACTTTATCAATGAGCGCTGAATATGTTAAGAGCGACCAAAGTCCGCCTCTACCTCACACCCGAACAGGCCGAGTATCTTAATGGCCAGTTCGGTGCGGTCCGTTTTGCGTACAACAAGGCGCTGCACAAATCCGAAGTTGCGCGCCCAATTTCCCACGTTCAAACGCAAACAGGGCAAGCAATCGAGCTATCACTGTGTTGGGGTGAAAGTGCTGGAGGGTGCGGTGAAGCTCCCGAAATTGTCACCGATAAAGGCGCGCATACACCGAGAAATTGCAGGGGAAGTGAAGAGCATTACGCTGTCCCGCAAACAAAAGGGCAGTGCTAACCGCGGGAAGGCCCGATTACGTCTGGCGGCAGTCCATGAGCGGGTAGCCAATGCCCGCGCCGATTTTCAACACAAACTTTCTCGGACAATGGTTGACGAAAACCAAGCACTCATTGTTGAGACACTAAAATCGGCCAACATGATGAAGAATCACCGCGATATCAATGCGGCGCTCAACATCCAGCGCAAGGGCACGAGAGAATTACAGGCGGCGGGACTCGTCGTTTCTGCCCACGGAGGCCAGTGTAAATCCGTCATAAAGACGGTTGCGGCCTGAGAAGTGGGAAGCCTCGCCGTTTTTTACGGCGGGGAGTAGTCACTTATATTACTGTGTACAACGTTGGGCACTGCTAAAAACCATCAAAAGGTGTAAAAAAAACGGGTCAGAACCTGCATGGGTTCATTGGATGCGTTACTGTTGGAAAGCCATTTTCCACGGCTGGCTTCGATATCGAATACCATGTGCTGGTGTCTCAGCATGACGCCAGAACTGAATCCCGCACTGCTTTGCCAGCCTTGAGGGCTGCGATAGCCTTTAACCTGGCCGGCATCAATGCCGATACGTACAGATAACGTACTGTTAGCAATTGAGAAGGTGCGGGACAACGTATTTTGCAGATACCAGCCGTTATCCCCGGATAGTGTGTTTTTGCTGAACCCCCGGACCGCGTTGCGATCAGTAATATTCAGCCATTCAACGCCGGGCAGGCCGTGCCGGTTGTATTGCCCATAAAGCAGGTTATTGAGTTGGTAAGATGAATTGAACAGCATAAAACGCTGATGCAGGTTGACCATCAACTTACCTTTGGTGAATTGCCTATCAAGATAAGTTGTGGCGGTTTGAGCGCCAAACCAAGGCAAACCCTGTTCAACACTCAGATTTAGGGTGATTAAACCGGTGGGGATTATGTGTAAATGATTGACCCCGAGTTCAAACACACTCAGCGTCTGGCTGCTGACGCCGATCTTGGTGTCATTGATGTAATTGTTGTAATTCTTGTAAATAAGCTGCCCGCTGACGGTATTAATCTGAGACTGATTGCGATAGAAGGCAAAATCAGAACGCATCCCAATTTGCTGAGTATTCCCATAGATTTTTACGGTTTTGGTTTGCAAATGGGGATGACTGGCATATTGGGAATAACTGCCAAATCCACTGAATGTTGCTGCGCCGTAGGGTACGGAATAGAGAAGGGTAGCCGCGCGGCTGTAGCGATTGGATGGGCTATCCAACGTACTACTGGCGTTTAGGCTGATAAAGTCGGATAAGCCGAATGGACTATCAAAACTGGCATTGGTGCGGACCAGCCATTTCCCGGTACTTTTCTGTCCATAATTATCAGTGGTGATATTCAGCAACCAGGGTTTACTGTGCTGATTATGCAGTTTAACGACTGAGCCGCCATTAACTGACCCCGGTAAAATATCCAGAGTGGTTTTATTGGACTGTAACCGGTCAGCCTGATCTAAACCCTGATCAAGTTGCGTGATATTCAGGGGTTGCTTTTCCAGACCGGGGAATAACATACTGCTGTTAACCCAACGATCGCCCCCTTCGATTTTCTCAATAAACCCTTCAATAACATTTAGCCCTAACTCTCCGTCGGCATCGGGAGCGATAAACTGAATACGGGCGGTGACATAGCCTTTACTGATATACAACTTCGTCAGCTCATGGCTAAGTCGGTTGATATTATGACTACTGATACATTCTGGGGACAAAGCGCTGAGAGTATTTAACTCCCGAACAGAAAGAAGCGAGACCCCTTTCAAATACACACCTGTTAACGGCAGACACTGCCTGGATTCTGGCAATACCGGCGCAGGCGTTGATTCAGGGACAGTGTTAGCCTGCTGTTTTAATTGCTGATATCGGCGTTGTTCTATCTGTTGGTTAATTTCCCGGGAACTATCTTGCAACGTTCTCCTGGCCTCAGTCATCGGCAGATTATCATTTAACTCTGCTGGTGAAGCGGTTATTTGAAAGGAAATAGCACACAATATTAAAATAGATATTCTTTTTATCATACATTCACCGATAAGGATGATATTTTATTCCATAAAACAAAAATATGGGGTTTTAGCCTGATAGGTAATTGCATGAGTATTGGCTAACTTATTAGTTATTAAAGCATACTCCTGGTTATATCATGCTCTGATTAACGAGTGGCGTTTCTTTTACATCTCGATTTTCTATTATAAATTTCAATTAATTGGTTATGCAGATAATAATAAGTTAATTAGAGCACTTATTTTATTACTTATTAATGGATTAACTTAAGTGGAATAAGTAACCGATAGTGATTTTGATGGATAATAGAATGGCGCTATTAGGAAGATTTTTAAATAAAATAAAGATTAAGCCAAATAAGTCATGATAAGCTAAATTTTAATTCAGTATCATTTTGCTCGTAAAATGATAGTTCTTGATGTAATAGTTTTTGTGAGTGATTTTCGTTAGATAAATGAATAATAGAAAGAATGGCGTTTGGATTGAGAAAAGAATAATTGTTGTGAGATTGCTGAATTGGTGGAGGGAAATAAAGTTTACTTATGTTACTGGAAGTTTAATTTTATAAGATAATATTATTAAGTTTTTTTATATAATCCGGTGTTTATTATATATGTTTGGGTAAGTTGATGAAGTAGAAAATAAAATACTGGAAAATTATTTTGATAATTTTCCAGTAGGAAATTAAAGTATACAAATACTTAGCTATTAGTTACTTCAACATATGGATCGTATCGATAATAACCCAGGAGCTTTGTACCATCATAAGCGGCAAAAAACCATGTATATCGTTCTACACCTGGCTTATGAGCCGTTGCTTGGAAATAACTATCTCGAGATTCAACAAAAATGGGTTTAGGTTCATCCTCTCCCGCATTAACTCCCGAAGGAATCATTGGCGTTTTTTTACCTGTTGGGTTCTGTGACCATATTTGTGATGGAGGAGAGATGACATCTTCTCCTAGACTCAGTTTTTGGAACTTATACAATATAATAGAATAGTCGAAATTATTAGATACAGTTGTAGCCCTCCATCTAATATTTGCATTAACGGGAACAGTTATACGAGCACCAGATGAACTACTAAGTTTCATTCCATCTGCGGGAGTATAACTCGCTATATATACATATTCCTTGATCGTTATTGGATTTTTAGAGTCCAGAGAATTCTTAACTTGGTTATTATGAATAAATTCAACAATTGAATCGACATCAATAACAAAGGTGACATCGGCTATAACAGAATTCCTGGCAGTGACAATATTGTTTTGATCTTGAATTACTTCACTCATTATAATACCTCTTTATATACTTAAATTATCTATTGGAAATTTCAAGGTTATTTTGATCTCGCATTATTATTTTAATAAATTTCTTTTTTTTTAATGATTAACTATTAAAGCAGAAACATCCACTGGTATAAATCATAGTTTATGTGGAAAAATTACTGATATATTTATCAGGGGTTAATTTATATAGTTGAATATTTAAGTTAACTTATTGTTATAAAAAATAAAATATAAGAATTTCAGATTAATGTGTTGAGTGGTTGCTTATGTTGTTTTATAAATGGTTTAATATGCTTCATATGAGTATATTATATTTTTATATATAGTTTTGCCTGATTATTAAAGTTTCAATCATATTGATATAATTTCTCTTGTTTACGAATAGTACATTGTGACTTACCAGATACCCTTTGTCTGTATAACAGTAAATGATTATTTTCTTTATTAAATGGAAGTTTTGCTACTATAATTAATACTGTGATTTACTATCAATATTCTTAATTTTCAAGAGGACATTGAATGAATATTCATAGAACATATACCTCACCCTATAAATTTCATGAATTAGATGTAGATGCTCATTTTGTGGCTGAAATTTGTGAAATTATTAATAAAATATCGGGGTTTAGCTTGTTCTCTCTTGTCTTAAAGGCTCGCTTTCCTATATCTAACCGTGAAGTGTATTTTTTTGATAATTATCATGAATCTTGGAGAAACATTTATATAGAAAAAAAGTATTGGATGATTGATCCCGTTCTAAGTTTCCGGCCTGTTCCACCTTCTTTTTCAAAAGTATGGGACTTAGATTTTTTTTCAGAATCTAATGGACAAGAACTTTGGTATGTGAATCAGAAACATGGGTTTCGTTCTGGGATCACATTTGGGTTGCCTGCATTTTCAGGGACTTACGGAATATTTTCTGTTGCGGGGAAAGAAGGGCATATTGATAACGAGACAATGTATAAATGCAGTGGAGAAATTTTAGGGGTATATATTAGGATAATCAGACATTTGACATCAAACACAAAATATTTGCAATCGTTCTATATAGATGAAACTTCATTTTCAAATAGAGAATTAGAAATATTAAGGTATACCGCAGATGGGATGATATCAAGTGAAATTGCAGCAACCATCTGTGTCACTAAAGGTACAGTTGATTTTCACCTAATGAATATTGTCAAGAAACTTGGCTGTAGAAACAAATTTCAGGCAATAGCTAAAGCTGCATTACTTGGTTATATATAATTAATATCAATTTGAAACTATCAGATGTTTATATTTTCTACTTTATAAATCAACTGGGATTATTAATATAATTACTTAAATGAATTGATAGGAGAATTCGAAAAGAAAATAATTTCTTACCTCTGTACCTTTATTTTCACTATTGTAAATAGGCGTTGGAAATATTTTACGTGACGAGATGAAAATGATATTTATTAAAAATATAAAAATAACTTTAACTAAATTCACTTATCCTTTGGCAGAATTTTAATATTACGGTTCTACCTGTTTTCTACTTAATATATGTATGATTTCGGGGCTAAATAATATTTAACAATACCTGTTAAAGCCATTATGTTGGGGATGGATACTTCCCCCAGCAGTCATGATGATATTATGCTTCACAAATTGTTATCGGGCCGCAAGCTCTGTCGGTAAAAGATGAGCTTGATGCATTAATTTAAAGGGAGAAAATAATGTTTGACTTTGATACCCCTATTGATCGCCGCGGTACTTGGTGTATTCAATGGGACTATGTTGGAGATCTTTTTGGTACTAACGATCTCCTCCCTTTTACTATCGCTGATATGGATTTTGCCACTGCTCCCTGTGTTATTCAGGCATTACAGAAACGTGTGGATCATGGCATATTGGGTTATAGCAGCTGGCAGCATGAAGAATTTCTTGGTGCTATACGTCATTGGTATCAGCAACAATTTAATTGTGAAATCAATACAAATTGGATGGTTTATGGCCCTTCTGTGATGTACATGGTTTCACAGTTAATCCGAATCTGGTCTGAACCCGGTGAAGGTATTGTCGTCCATACTCCTGCTTACAATAACTTTTATAAAATTATTCAAGGGAACCAGCGGCAACTACTTTCTTGCCCATTTGAGAAACAAGGCAATGATTGGGTGTGTGATATGGATCAACTTGAAGCCTTGCTATCTCAACCGGAAACAAAAATATTATTGCTGTGCAGTCCACATAATCCAACTGGTAAAGTCTGGAGTCATTCTGAACTTAAAACTATGTCTGAATTGTGTCAACGTTATAATGTCAGTGTCATCAGTGATGAAATTCATATGGATATACTCAGGGGAGAAACGAAACATATTCCCTGGAGTGAAGTTGCTACGACTCGCTGGGCATTAATCACTTCGGCATCTAAGACATTTAATCTTACTGCGCTGACAGGGGCTTATGGTTTCATTTATGATGATCATAGTCGTGCGGCATATTCCCATCAATTAATGCAGCGTTATGGATTATCTTCTCCTGCTATTTTCTCGATATCAGCCCATATTGCGGCTTACCGGGAAGGGCAACCCTGGCTTGATGCATTACGCGATTATCTGAGTGGTAACTTGAACTATATTGCTCAGGAACTGAATGCAGCATTTCCACAACTGAACTGGCAGCCGCCACAGGCGACTTATTTGGCCTGGATAGACCTGCGTAATTTGCATATTGACGATGATAAATTGCAGCAAATACTTATCCATGAAGAGAAAGTTGCTATTATGCCGGGTAGAATTTATGGTGAAGATGGCAATGGTTTCCTGCGTTTTAATGCAGGATGCCCCCGTAGCAAAGTTGAATTAGGTATCCAAAAATTGATCTCAGCATTGAAAAAGCTTTGCAGATAATGATTAATTCTGGCAGGTAAACTGTTTATATTACATTGCTAATGAGTGATAGAAAAATAATGGCTGGGTTCTGTAATTAACGGAACTCAGTTTTTTGAACTTGGTAGTAATAAATTGAATCAATCAGAAGATAATGAGAGCGAAAATTTTTATAATAATTATCCGATAAGATATTTATAATATTTTCAATTTAAAAAATAATTCTGGTAAATAAATATAGGGCATAATGAAGGAAAAAATATCATGACCAACCCGATAATCATTATATCCTATATTTCCACAATACCTTTCACATCAGGAAAATACCAGACTGAGCAGTTAATTATCAACTTTCGGTAATGGCCCCAATTGCACACCTTCTGGATAATATTTCCAACCATCACGAATACGGATGTTTTCATCCCAAGGCAGTTTATATTCACCGTTTGCCAGATCGCGCACCCAAGTCAAATAATTAGCTCTCTCCCCGCCGGGTTTACCAACATAACCTCGACAACCGAGATTAAAAATACTATTCTCTAGCGCCCAGTTCTCACGGGCCTTATCTGCCAGACGCGGGAACAATTCAGCGGTAACAATTTCCCAAGGGTTACGTTGCCCTTGCTGGATAATATTACCGTCGTAATTACAAATTGTACCTTCACCGAAATAATAAAAAACCTCATCGTAGCCTGCCAGATTAACCGATACGGTATACATTAAGTTCTGCCAGGCATTAGTGCGGTTGGTCCAGATCCACTGGTCGTTGACTTGGGTAGAATAACCGGAAATACGGATAAAAACATTACAGCCTTTATAGGCTGCTTCGCGCGCCAGCTCAGGAAACATTCCATCATGACAAATACACACTGCCAGCTTTGCTCCTTTAGGTCCCCCACAGACTGGCATGCCCAGATTGCCTGGCATCCAGGGTTCAATTGGCACCCAAGGCTGCAACTTGCGGTAATGCAGCGCAATTTCACCGCTGTTATTAATAATGATCGCCGTGTTATAAGGTGGCTGTGATGGATCTTCATTACGCTCCATTAACGAAAACACGCCCCAGATATTGTTGCGAATACAAGCTTGGCGAAAACTATCAACTTCTGGACTTTCCAGTGACAACAACATTTCATCATAGGTCCAGATTTTAGTATTCAACCCCTGAGCAGAATATTCAGGAAATACAATTAAATCCAGATCAGGATAACCGGCTTTAGTTGAATCTATCGTTTTACAGATTTGCTGCACCTGAACCTGAATATCTTCAGGTCTCTTAATCACAGGAACAGGATATTGAATAGCCGCAATTAATAATGCTTCATCCCACGCACTTACACTCCCGGTACTGCCCATAATAGACCTCTGAATGAATAGTAATGATTAAGATTGAATGGCAAGTTTCATCGTTATACGGGCAAATAGAGTGCAGTTTTATCTTTATCCACCGTTAAGCGATTTTACTAATGCATAATAGCGCCTCTTTTGATCACCAAAATGCGATCTGCAACATCAAATAAAAAAATTAATTACTTTGTAGTAAAAATACTTTTACTCACATTAGTATGAGTTTGTCCTGGCTGAATCACTGGTGAGAGAGTAAACGGACTAGTCAGTCGAATGGGGGCATGTGGAGAGATAGGTTCAAACTCATTGAATATGTGTTGATTAGATTTATCCTAATAATTATATTCATTTTTTTAATAAAAACTTGCACAAAAAAATGATCCTCTTCATTTCGGTGAGCCATTTTTATTTCTATAGACAACTTTTTTACTGATTTATAAAGGCCAATTAGGCAAATTTTTCTTTACCAATCATGGTATCTGTTCACGCTGTTGCTATAACCACTTTCGCCTGATTGTCCAGGCTCTCTATAAAACCATGATCACCGGCTGTCAGGGCAGAACTACTTCGTTGCTTGGATCAAGGATGTAATCTATAAGCTCCAGTCGGCACTGGATTGCCGTGGGTATTCACCAAGATAGATTATAAGAAGGCCGGAAGATAACGCAGATCTTTCCGGCCTTAACATCATTTAATTTGCTATTTCTTCTCAAAATTCATTTGTCTGAGAACCGACATATTTAATGATTTTTGTGGATGCTTCTTTACCTAAGAAAATGGTTCCAACACCTCTGATAAATCATTCAAAACTAGCTGAAACTTGTTCAAAGTCATCCATTGATGATTCACTGGTCATGACAAAAACCTCACCAGCAATAGTGTTTAGCAATATGGTATAAGGATCAGATATTGCTATGACAATAAATTCTTTAGGTTTATTTTCACCAATCCACCAATGATTAAAATTATCCTTACTATTAATATTTACTATCATTTCAAGATAATCAGAGCCATTACCAAATGATATGTTTCCTAATGAAAAGTTATCTAAATCATGTCCTGGGCTTTGATGCGCAGGGTCTGGTACACCCGCTGGTAAATGGAGAGCTGGCTCAGTTCTTGCTGAGCGTTCATCATCGGGTGTTGGTAAGGGGCAAAGCTGCTGATAGCCGCCGGGTTATCCGCCTCCCGCGCCGCCCGCCAGTTTATTTTTACCAATATGCGTAACTGCGTATGACGGCAAATTGAGAATGTTTGCAGGTATTCTCGTTACTCTTGTTTATCGCTGTTACTTTGTTTTTGATGCGGCCCTAAGAAACGATCACCATTGAAGTGGATCATGTGATCCGGATTATCAGCAATCCAAGCCTCAGTTTCCCAGGCAATATCCGCTGCATTTTTACGAAATTCTGCCGTATTTGGGAAGGCTGTTACATAAACTCGGCCTATTTTGCAGTTTGCTAAGGTGTTTTCTAGTTCAACCCAGCGTTTTGGTGATATGGGGCCGTGACTGGTCACAGCTTCGATAAGGAATAGCCATTTCCTTTTCTCGTCGTAAACCACAATATCAGGCAGCTTGTCATGTGACATTGGAGGGATGCCTAATGCTACCAACGTTGCTTCTTCCAGTATCATCAATTTGCCACCTTCTTCACGACTGCTAGCTGTGTCACCTATGTAGAGTATTACTCCACCTGCGCCAATAAAGCGGGGGCAAAATTCATGCACAATGTCAGCATGTAGTTGGTTATGCTTACCTGGGGATAGCTTGATTTTCTGTCCGTTGGGCAGCGTTACAGGGATTTTCTGCATGTCCAGGGTACGGCGGTAAAGTTCCTGGAGGTTTTGTAAGTCAGCTTTGTATTCCTCAATCTTTTGTTGCCATTGTCCATTGGGGAACTCGCGCAATACTTCAAGAATGGGCTGGTTCAATGAGTAGTTGTTATCCTTACTGTTGGTTGCTCTGGATAAATTGTCTCGGTTGCGATCTATAATGCGAGCTTGTTCGAATTGATGAAGTGTTTGGCGTCGTATTGTTTCTCTGGAATTGGGCTTATAGTCCTGTCCGTAATGTTCCCGGATGAATTGCATAATATCTACGGTGGGGAGCATGGGCGCTTGTGCATTGCTCCAATCATCTGCTGGTTTAATATTTGCTAAGGCAAGGAAAACCCATGCTGAGCGGTTGTTATATTGCTGTTTTGGCAATCCAAGTGTTTTGAGTAATATTTGGGCTTGTTGCAGTTTTTCTTCTCTTTTGTTCATGTTTAGATTGAGTTCCTATTGTTCTTAAAAAATGCTCTATCAGGGCATCGGTTTGTGCTTGTGTGATAGTTTTGTTTGTTTGATAAGCCAGTCCTATTTGTTGGATTATGTCGCGGGTAGGGAGTTTTAATAGTCTGATCTCTGTTGCATTCACTTGTGTGCTGCCGGATATGCACCGAAAATACTTATCCAGTAAGGTTGAATTAAATAGCAACGCCAATCCGTATGCCTCGGCTTGGCTGAGAGGGCCTTCATTATGACCAATGTAATTTAAGTGGTTTTCCAGAGCTATTAGATTGCTTTTGATGGTATCTGGGTTGTGTACCCCAGCCACTAATCGACGCTTTTCATCTTTTGAACTGAAACGCTTCAAGATGACATAGGGGAGATTTTTCGAGGTATGCTTTTCATGACCATCAAGTAACAGGAAGCGAACATCTTTCTTATTGGTACCCGTCCACTCTGTCTTAAAGGCTTTGATATTGTGCATTTTCAGTAATGGAATGCTGCCAGTTTTGTTATCTGGATTAACGATGTATTCTCTTGTCCGATGTTCCACTACTGGTCCAGTAGAAATAAAATATCCATTATCCTGAAAGCTGGATGCCCAGAGTTCTACATTTCTCAAAATCTGCGCGTCTTCCAGTGATTCTGGGATACGAATTATTTCGTGCGTATTAGAACTGTCTATTATTTGTTTTGTTGGATAGGTATTTATTTCTGTCTGGTTAAAGTCGGCGTACCCGTTTGATGTACAAATATCAATAAGTTTGCCTTGCTGATTTTTTCGGTAGGAACAAATGATGTTTTCTTGAAGAACGTTAAGTTCTTTGAATACTTGATTCCTTGATCGGAAAATGTGGAGCTTTTCAAGGCTCATGGTACGGTTTAGGTATTGTCGAAAACCTTTGAAGTACAAACCATTAGTGAAGCTGCGTGGAGCAATGACTATCATCTGGCCGTTATCAGCCATGCAGGCCGCTACAATTGCCATAAAAGATGCATAGATGTTCGGGTTACCCGCAAATAGGTCTGCAGTGGCTCCTGAATAAGGTGATGTTTTAGAGTTATATTTAAAATAAGGCGGATTGATTGAGGAAATATGAAAGGGTTCTTCTGTTCGATCTGGCCTTGCCAGGACAAAGTCTTCATGATGAATATTGAAGGTAAATTTTCCTCCTTGTTCTTTGAAGGCTTTGGCGACCTTATACATGTTCATTTCGAGGTCGGATAAAATATCTTCGTCGATTTCATAAAGAACAGCATGAACCTGATTACTACCAAGAGCCAAACAGCGCATAGCGGCAGAAATGGTTAGGATACCCGCTCCTGCCCCCGCATCAAGAATACGAATAGAGGAGGCTTTTACAGGAGTCAGCAACGATGCCATGTAGTCTGCTACAACACTACCAGTGAAATATTGCCCAAGCTCTTTACGCATGGTTTCAGGTTTGTTGGTCAAGTAGCCGGCTTGAGTAAGCGCAACAGCTTCTATCATGTGCAATGTTCCATCAATCATTAAATGTGTTTCATGCTAATTTGAATGCCGATCAATATCAACCACCAAATACGTTTTTATATCACTTATACGATAACGGTAATAATAAGGAAACCATGAATATTCTTAAAATTCTCAGAAAATAATATCGTGTTATAAGTTCACTCTCTTGTTTGTATCTATATCTCCTAAGGTGAGATATATTTATGAGTGTTACTGGTTTAGTTTATTTTGACCACAGAATGATTTCATTGATCATGATTTTCGTATCTCATGTGACTAATTAGACTGAATGAACTGTTTTCAGAAAGATGATCGAAGAATATAGAATGATGGATAACTTTACTTAACGAAGGCAGATATTATGACTGTCGGTATTTGAATTTTTTCTCTGTGTAAATAGAAAGGGTTATCTCAACAGAGCTGGCTGACGCTACAGGGATACAGGTCACTCAGATTCAGATAAAGAATTCTGTTGATACAGAGTGTATTCCATGATGTTCTAAATAAGAAACAGAACTTTTATAGGCTTCTATGGCCTTATTGAAGTATTTAACTTTATCGTTAATAGAACTTTCATTATAATTAATGGTTTTCTATTAGTGCAATGAACCCTTCTTCTGAAAACTTGCATTTATTGAGTTAAATCTGCTCTTGATATAAAATCTTTAACACTTCGATATTAGAGTTTTTAAATGATTATAACAGGTTAGGTAAATGTAAAATAAATGGAAGATAGAGTCACTGGTAAATAAATTAAACTAGTAGGGTAAACAATATGGGATCCCACCCTGGGTCTTATGATGGGTAGGATTTAACCTGTGATTAAAATTCATGTTTTTAACTGGTGGTTTTAATCGGTATAAAATTTTGACCATCGTTTTTATTACTTTTAACCCCTGCTTCTTGTTAAGTTTAATCATTATCGGATTACGTTTAACGAACGCAAATCATATCCACTTTTTATCTTTACTGACGTTGTTAAATAACTGGTGAGAAAACACTTTAATACTCATCTACTTGGATAATATCCTTTTACGTGCGGATTTCTTTTCAACTCGCTATTAACGGTTAATGATCTTCGATTAAATGTCATTAACTGTCCTTTTGAAAAGCGGTATTTATTGCGTTTAATCCGCTCTGATATAAAAGCTTTAACACTCCGGTATTCGTGCTTTTAAATGATTATAACAGGTTAGGTAAATATAAAATAAAGGGGAAATAGGATCACTGATAAATAAATTAAACAGGTTAAGGTAAAAAGTGAGATCCCACCCTGCGTTTTATGATGGGTAGGATTTAACCTGTGATTAAACGTCATTTTTTAACTGATAGTTTTAATTGGTTAAAGTTCTAACCGTCGTTTTTATCACTTTTAACCCCGGATTTTTGTTAAATTTAATCATTATTGGATTACGTTTAATGAACGCAAATCATATCCACTTTTTATCTTTACTGACGTTGTTAAATAACTGGTGAGAAAACATTTTAATACTCATCTACTTGGATAATATCCTTTTACGTACAGATTTCTTTTCAATTCACTATTAATGGTTAATGATCTTCGATTAAATGCGATTAATTTCCCTTTGAAAATTCGCATTTATTGCGTT